>JAQUZZ010000031.1 GCA_028691095.1 Alistipes sp.
GACTTCCGAAGATTAGCAAAGGATTATGAACGAAAGGTGGTGTGTTCGGAAAATATGATATACTTGGCTTTTATTTCACTGATGCTAAAATGGTTATAAATGATATTTTTAAACAGACTCTAAGTCATTCCCAAAGAGTGTGTGAGCTCTCCCGTTACGGTATATGCCGATAAGTTCATTGCGTATAAGTGACGAAAAGGAGGATTGAGTCCTTGATTCACGGTATATGCTTGAGATATAGATGAGTTTATTGCCCACAAATAGCCGCTGTGCTTAAATCCTACCAAGAAGATGAAACGACTCCCAAAACTCGGACTATTATGGCGTGTGGCACTGGCTATTGGGGTCGGAATCCTCTGCGCATCCTTCGTCCCGATCGGTGTTGCCCAAGGCATTGAGACGATCAATCAATTCTTCGCACAGATGTTGGGATTTCTTATCCCGCTCATCATCTTGGGGTTGATCTCCCCAAGCATTGCCGAGATGGGACCACGTGCCGGACGGCTCTTGGGAGCCACGGTGCTGCTGGCTTTCGGATCGACGCTCTTTGCCGGTTTTCTCTCTTACTTCACCTGTCAAGGTGCTTTCCCGTGGCTGCTGTCATCCCACGATCTGGATGCCGTGCCGACCGGGGGTATGGCTTCGTTGAAACCCTACTTCATCTTGGAGATTCCGCCGCTGATGGGCGTCATGACAGCGATTGTCTTGGCTTTCACGATCGGAATGGCAGCCATCTCGTCCCACGCCCCGATCCTCAAACAGGGACTCAACGAGTTTCGCGACCTCACCTATCGCATCATCCGTCGAGCGATTCTCCCCTTTCTTCCGTTCTACATCTTCTGCATTTTTTTCAAGATTGCCTTTGAGGGTCAAATCTCCACGACGCTCACGTTGTTTCTGCGCATCATTGTGCTGATCTTCGTGATGCACATCCTTCTCTTGTGGGTTCAATATCTTATCGCCGCACTCGTTGCCCACAAAAACCCCATCCGACTGCTGCGAAATATGTTACCCGCCTATGCCACGGCCTTGGGAACTCAATCCTCGGTAGCCACCATTCCCGTCACGCTGGCACAAACGCTCAAAAACGGCGTAGCTCCCGACCTGGCCAACTTTGTCATTCCGCTCAATGCCACCATTCATCTCTCAGGGAGCATCCTGAAGATCGTGGCCTGCGCCATGGCCATCTGTTGGACACAACACCTCCCCACGGATCTGCCAACCTACATCGGCTTCATCCTTCTGCTCTCGATCACGATGATCGCGGCACCCGGCGTCCCCGGTGGAGCCATTATGGCAGTCCTCGGGGTGCTGGCCTCCTGCTTGGGATTCGATAGCGAACAGCAGGGGCTGATGATCGCCCTCTACATCACGATGGACAGCTTCGGTACGGCCGGCAATGTCACCGGCGACGGAGCCCTGGCCGTCATCCTCGATCGCCTCTATCAAAAACACCCCTCACCGCCTCTTCAGACCCCCACTACAACCTCCTCTACGCATTGAGTGTCCATTCAGAAAGAGCGGCACGCCCGTTATGATCACCTCCGTCGACCCACTTTCGGGCGTTCGCGTCACGGATCCGAACGCTTTTTTCGCTTCCTATCAAGATTTTCGTTTTTTTTGAGTAACTTTGTAGGCAGTAAGTGCCGTAGAAAAAAAGCGTGGTTTCGGGACAGGAACATTCTATGGGTCGAAACCAGCAACTCCACGAGAAACATTGCGCTGAATAGGGTCGCTTTATCCCTCCGATAACGCAGGGGTTGCGCTCTTGAGGATTTCTCCTTGGCAGAGGTTGTAGGGCAACAGAGAGGGTGTCGCAGCTCCTTTTTCGTTTCCATCCTCTTTGCGCAAAGCGTCAAAAACCGCCAAACCTCACGGAGTCTCGAAAAGCTACGAGCAGCTTACCGCTTCATACTCTTTGGATCTTTTTTGGACATGACGATGAAAAACTTCAAACGCTATCTTGTAACCTCAGCGCTTCCCTATGCCAACGGGCCGGTACATATCGGGCATTTGGCGGGAGTCTATATTCCCTCCGACATCTATGTGCGCTATCTCCGCCTCAAAGGGGCCGACGTCGTCTCGGTGTGCGGCTCCGATGAACACGGTGTGCCCATCACCATCAAAGCCCGTCAGGAGGGCGTCTCTCCGCAAGACATCGTCGACAAATACCACACGCTGATCAAACGCTCGTTTGAACGCTTCGGCATCTCGTTCGACATCTACTCGCGTACGACCTCGCCCACCCATCACAAAACCGCGTCCGACTTCTTCAAAGCACTCTACAACAAAGGAGAGTTTATCGAAAAGACGACGTTGCAATACTACGACGAGGAGGCCGGACAATTCTTGGCCGATCGTTACATCACCGGAACCTGCCCTCACTGCCAAAACGACCGTGCCTATGGCGATCAATGCGAGAAGTGTGGCAGCACCCTCAGCCCCACCGATCTGATCCATCCACGCAGTGCCATCAGCGGCTCCGTGCCCGTGATGCGCGAAACCACCCATTGGTTTCTCCCCTTGGACAAACACGAGGCGTTCCTGCGTCAATGGATATTGGAGGGTCACAAAGAGTGGAAGGTGAACGTCTACGGACAATGCAAAAGTTGGCTCGACTTGGGACTCCAGCCTCGCGCGGTGAGTCGCGACTTGGATTGGGGCATTCCCGTTCCAGTAGCAGGAGCCGAGGGCAAAGTACTCTATGTGTGGTTTGATGCGCCGATCGGTTACATCTCGGCCACCAAGGATCTGACCCCCGAATGGGAGAAGTATTGGAAAGATCCGGAGACCAAAATGGTGCACTTCATCGGCAAAGACAACATCGTCTTCCACTGCATCGTCTTTCCGGCCATGCTGCACGCCCACGGAGAGTATATCCTACCCGAAAATGTGCCCGCCAACGAATTTCTCAATTTGGAGGGCGACAAGATCTCCACGTCGCGCAACTGGGCGGTGTGGCTGCACGAATACCTGGATGAGTTCCCCGGCAAAGAGGACGTCTTGCGCTATGTGCTCTGCGCCAACGCTCCGGAGACCAAGGACAACGACTTCACGTGGAAAGATTTCCAGACGCGCAACAACAACGAATTAGTAGCTATCTTGGGCAACTTCGTCAATCGCGCGTTGGTGCTGACCCAGAAATATTACGGAGGCATGGTTCCCGCCTGCGGCACACTCACCGACTACGATCGGGATATTCTCAATGAGTTGCCGACCCTCAAGAAATCGATCGAAGAGAACATCGAGAACTATCGCTTCCGCGAAGCCCTCAAAGAGGCGATGAATATCGCGCGTCTGGGCAACAAATACTTGGCCGACACCGAGCCGTGGAAACTCTGCAAAACCGACCCGCAACGCGTCGAGACACTAATGAACATCGCCTTGCAGATTACCGCATCGGTGGCTATTGCCATTGAGCCTTTTATGCCCTTCACCGCGGAGAAGATTCTGCGCCTACTGAAGGTCGGTCATTTCGGATGGGAAGAGCTGGGCAGCCACACGCTGCTGGAGGCTGGACACCAAATCGGGGAGCCCGAATTGCTCTTTGAGAAGATCGAAGATAGCGTCATCGAGGCTCAGTTGCAGAAACTCGCTGCCACCAAGAAGGCCAATTTAGCCAAAGAGGCCGGCAAAAAGGTAGAACCCCAGAAAGAGAGCATCGGCTTCAACGACTTTGAGCAGATGGACATTCGGGTGGCCACCATCTTGGAGGCGGAGAAGATTGCCAAAACCAAGAAACTCCTCAAGCTGACCATCGACACGGGCGTCGACAAACGAACCATCGTCTCCGGCATTGCCGAACACTACACCCCCGAATCCCTGATCGGACGGCAGGTGCTGGTGTTGATCAACTTGGAGCCTCGGGAGTTGAAAGGCGTACTGTCGCAGGGAATGATCCTGATGGGTCAGGATGCAACCGGAAAATTGGTACTCCTCTCGCCGACCGAAAAGGTGGGTAACGGCACGATGGTCGGATAGGGCAGCCCCCGACGCCGAACGCGCGGGGCAGCTCACAACAATGGATAAAGAAAATATAACAAATAGCACGCGGTGCTTAAATTTAGGATTATGATGGAACTGGATTGGAAGAATCTCGCTTTCGGCTATCTTAAAACGGACTACAATATACGGAGTTACTTCCGCAACGGAGCATGGACCAAGCCCGAATTGACAACCGACGAAACCGTCACCATGCACATGGCGGCCACTTGTTTGCACTACGGCCAAGAGGCCTTTGAAGGACAAAAAGCCTTTCGCGGAGCCGATGGGGTGATTCGCATTTTCCGTCCCGACGAGAATGCCAAACGGATGCGCGCTTCGGCCGACTATCTCAAAATGGCCATGCCTCCGATCGATATGTTCATCGACATGATGAAACAGGTGGTACGTGCCAATGAGCGTTTTGTTCCGCCTTACGGCACAGGAGCTTCACTCTATATCCGCCCCGTCCTCTTCGGAACGGGAGCACAGGTGGGCGTGAAACCGGCTAGCGAGTATCTGTTGATTATGTTCGTCACGCCCGTAGGACCCTACTACAAGGAGGGTTTTAATCCCATCAAGGTCATCGTCGACCGCGATCACGATCGGGCTGCCCCACTGGGTACGGGTCACATCAAAGCCGGGGGTAACTATGCGGCCAGCTTGACCTCTGCCGTCATCGGCCACGAGAAGGGCTATCCCAGCGTTCTCTACCTCGATGCGCGGGAGAAGAAATATATCGACGAATGCGGTGCGGCCAACTTCTTTGCCATCCGCAACGGCCACTATATCACACCCAAATCCCATTCGGTGCTTCCCTCGATCACCAACATGAGTCTTCAGACCTTAGCAAAGGAGATGGGGCTCACCGTAGAGTGTCGTCCGGTTGCGTTCGACGAATTAGACTCCTTCGAGGAGGCCGGATCGTGCGGTACGGCCGCGGTGATCTCTCCGGTCGGAAGCATCTACGATCCGGAAAACGACCATACCTATGTCTTTAACAACGGAAAATCGGGAGCCTATTGCACGAAGCTATACCATCGGTTGCGTGCGATTCAGTATGCCGAAGAGCCCGACACCTACGGATGGATGGAGTCCATCTAAAAGCTTCTCCCATACGATCTAACGATTGAATAAAGGGAAATAATATCTCCGATTCCATTCTTATACCTTAAGGAATCTTATTGTCATTTCGGGTATTCCCCCATTAAAAAAGACAATAAGATTCCTTGATTTTTTAGTCCCCAATCGTTGTTTTCTATTCATAAATCGCTAATCACATATAAGTTTTACGAATTGAGCCCCATACCAGAAATGAAACGATCGCTCTGCGATCCGTGAAACATATGTAGCATTCAAGCAGATCAGAACACCTCACGCAGAATCGCGATCGACTGCACCTTGTGAATCGCATCGAGATGATACCCGAAAAAGAGCAACATGGCCTCCAGAAAGGCCGAGCGCTGACCGTGTCCCAACGCTATCTCCTTCAGCCGATCGGGATCGTACGCCATAAGGGTTCCCAAGAGCATCGAAGACTCCGGATCCATCACCATGCCATGCGAAGGCAGGCTGGAGGTGAACACCCCGCCTCGAATATCAAACCAACCCCGCGCCATCGGTTCATTGCCGGGGTAGAATCCCAGAAAAGAGGAGAGTTGCACCATAAACCACAGATGGAAATTGGAAACACCCTCCTCCATGCGATCCAAGGCGACCACAGCGCGTAAAACAAAATCAAAGAGGGGTTGATTGGCCTCCGACTCCCGAATCAGGCGATAGAGCACCTCGGCCATAAAGAGCGAGATCGTGCTCTTGCGCACATCAAACGGAAGCGTGCGCAAGGGGTAGAGCGACCGCACCTCCCGGATCCGGTGCATCCGAGCATGAGGCTGTTCCACTCCCTCGAATTCAACCAAGAACATGGGTTGAAAAAGCGCCGCCTTATTGCCGCCGCGCTTCCCGTGCACCCCCTGCACCATATAGTTCATCCGACCGTAGCGGTCGGTCAACAGATAGGCCACCATCGCACTCTCGCCATACTTGAGCGTATGGAGCACAATGGCTCGCGCTTTATAGGTCGGCATGACGATCATGCAGGAACGCAACCAATGCCGCCACCGCACGTCCTCGATGGCTGATTGCATTCTTTTGGTCAGCACTCATCTGTGCAAACGTAGTGGTGTAGCCGTCGGGAACAAAGACCGGATCGTAACCGAAGCCAGAGGATCCCTGTAAAACGTCGATAATTTGTCCTTCGACCTTGCCCTCGAAGAGATACTCCTCTCCATGGAAGATAAGGGCTATAACCGTCCGAAAACGGGCTTTACGATTGGCCTTCCCATGCAGCCGTTCCAGCAGCAGGGCAATGTTATCCGCCGATCGTTTCTCGGGCCCCGCATAGCGAGCCGAGTAGACCCCCGGAGCTCCGTTCAAAGCCTCCACTTCGAGTCCCGTATCATCGGCAAAGCAATCCGTACCGCAACGCCGATAAAGATAGCGCGCTTTCTGGAGTGCATTTCCCTCCAAGGTGGTTTGATCCTCGGGAATCTCCTCGGTTACCCCCAACTGATCGGGAGTCACCAGCGTAAAGGCTGAACCTAACACCGCCTGAACCTCCTCCAATTTGTGAGGATTATGCGTTGCAAAAACAATTTTCATCGCTTTCTATTGATTTAATGAAGCACACCGTGCGAAAAACAGACCTCAGACTTCTTATCCGCAAGATACGGTGCGTCTATTTCCGTACAAATCGGCTCAGGCGGTCATCCGCCGCAATCTTCTCCAAGATCGTTCGCACCAACACGTCGATCTCTCGATCCGGACGATAATCGGCTGCACAGATGTAACTGGCACGGTCGTCGCGGATCAGTCGCGTCATCTCCTGCAACTTCTCGATCGACTCCGGATTGTACACCGCAATGGAGTGTCCTCCTTGTTGTTTGACCAACTTCATGCAGGGAATATCGGTGGTTCCGTCTCCGAAATAGATCATGTGTCGGAACTGCACGGGACGCTCCGACTCCGGAATGTACTCGTTGATCCGATGGCTGTCATAGACACTCTCGATGCCCTTGTTGATCTTAAAGATGAACTGTGTCTTATTGGTGTAGTTGACGCCCAAGGCGGGCCAAAAGGCAACCCCGTCGACGTCGTAGAAAAAGGTACTGGCATAGATTTTCCGGAACTCTCCGGCAATCGGGGTTCCCTCGATCATCTCTTTCAGACCCGAAGAGTTGATGTAGTGCTGCAAGGTGATGCCCCGCTCTGCGGCATAGGCATTGATGCGACCAAACCACTCCTGCACCCCTTGATACAATTCAATCGCACGACCCGAGTGGATAAAGGCGTCGCGACGCAGCGATTTGTCCGAATTCTTGGCCGCATGCAACATCTCGTACATATAGGTCAAGACCGGATCGGCATCGTGCTCCTCGGCCACCCGATTGCAACGATCCCAAAACTCATGATTACTCTTCCCGATGGCAGGCAGAAAATCATACTCCTGCATATTGCCCGGCGACAGCGTTCCATCGAAATCGTAGATCAACGCCACGGTGAGTGTTTTAGCCATCTATCAAGTCATTTAAGCACATCGTGTGATGTATAATAAAGTAATTCCAAAGAATGATTGAACCCTTGGGGTCGCGGTCTATGTCTGATATGCCGCTATGTGGATTGCTAACAAATAGCACACTGTGCTTAGCAATGCGATCATCCGTACACACAACTGTAATATATCACCTCGGTTCATCAGGTTCCGTATATCGTCATAAGATACACCCCTAAATTGGGGAGGGTTCCCTGGATTTTAAAGCGTAGAGGGTGTTACTTCCAAGAACCTCCCAACGGAGATCTCCATCTCGATCCTCTTCACAATCTGCCCTTAAAGATACGAAAGAAACACGAGGTTCGGTGACCCCAAGCAAGGAATTCTCGCAAGAATTCGATCCAGCACTCCTCCCGTGCGCCACCTCTCCAAAAGTAAAGCTGTTTTACAGCATATTACGACACCATACACCCCATACGAGGGAAAGAGCGTATCGGCAAAATAAGATGGATCCCCTTACCATGCAAAACCACCGACCGACACGTTTCACCATGCAGCCTTAGCAGCTCCATTTCGCAAGGCAATGTATATCAAAAGGGTGAGCCGACAAAGGAGAGCCTCCTGCTTCTCAAGTAAAAATGCCGTAAACAAAAAAGAAGCCTCATACACTGAGACTTCTTATCTTAACCTTACGATTTTCTGAGCCACAAGTGGGACTCGAACCCACGACCTTTTCGTTACGAATGAAATGCTCTACCGACTGAGCTATTGTGGCAACGGGATCCGGTCTGAGGTTCCAGATCCGTTTTGCGACTGCAAATTTGGGAAAATAAATTGAATTTACGGCAACAATTCCACGTTTTTTTCAAATCTCGCATAATACCCCTTGAATTTCAAAGGGTAAAGGGAACTTCGTGTCGCACAACCCTTCCCCTACCTCCCCGGATCGCAGGATCACTCCTCGCAACTTGCGCTCCGTATGCTGTTCCTCTTTTCCCCTCTATTGTCCCGGGGGTTGTAACTCGTGACGCACGCTGCAGATAGACTTGAACACACATCCGGACAAGCAAGCAGCCTTCCTTTTAGCGCGCTTCGCGGATCAAACGCTGTAACATCTCCGGTTCGTCGGTCGTAATATACCTCGGATGACGCTCCAACAACCATTTCATATCCTCCTCTTGATCCACCGTCCATACATTGACCTCCAATCCCAATTGGCGCGCCTGCTCAAACCAATCTTCGTGAGCTCGCATCGTGCCGATATGGTAATCCAGTCCCGTATATCCTTTGTCCGCCAACTCCTGCGGAGTCAGGTCGCCACTCAGATAGGCAACCTTAGCCTTCGGAGCCTTCGCAATGATCCGCTCACAAGCGTTTTGACTAAACGAAATGTACTCCACCCGTTTATCCATCTTGGCCTTATGCACCATGGCCAATACGGCGTCCACTACGGCGTTTTCACGATCTTTATTCTGATGGCTTTTGATCTCAATGATCGGTTTGGTCTTCTTCTGTTGCTTGGCTACGGCCAAGTAGGACTCAAAGGTGGGAATCGACTCCCCATTTGAGAGTTTAACCGCCTGCAACTCCTGCGACGAATAGGTCTCCATCCGTTTCCCGTGCAACGTGGCATCGTGAAACAAAAACACCACATCATCCGTCGAAATGTAGACATCCAGTTCAGAACCTTCGGCACCAATCGCAATCGCACTCTTCAACGAGGCAATCGAGTTTTGAGCCGCACCCTCGGCCTTCCAATAACCACGGTGCGCCACTACGCCCGTTTTAGATTGTGCCACGACTCCGGCCGCACAGCACAACGATAACACCATACAAACAATCTTCTTCATATTCTTCAAGTTTTTAACCCATCTATTTAACGGGAGTTCGACTCCTCCCCTCACATAACGTAGCGAATCAATATCGGAAAGAGTCCAACGAGGGAGAGTCCAACGATCCGCATTCACGTTAAATTCGCCTCTCACAGAGGCAAGAAGTGTTCGATCGCGCCTCCCTAACGCCTCTTCCGAACCGTAAAGACAGATTGGCTCTAATAGGAGGTTCAGCTTCGCCACGCTTACGCCTTCCTCTGGCTATGTATGCACAAGCAACCCTTCGACGTATCAAGCACTCCTCATTGATGCAATGCCTTAATGCCCTCTTGGAGGTCACTTATTTCATCCAAAGAGTAGAGAAATGCGGAGCAAGAGAGGTAAAACTACCATATACTCCCCTTGCGACCCATCCACCACCATTCTACATTCACGACAAGCCTCTGGAGCTACTACGGTAAGACTTTGTAAAGATAGAAAACTCTCCGTAAACCCCCAAATATAGTTGAACTTTCGGCTGAATGGTCCAAATTTTCCACTGGATCCCTATGCTCGATCCGTTTTTTCTCCATCCCCCAGGTTCTTCCCCCCCGTTCCACCCCTCTTCTTTTTCCCCGCCCTTTTCCCCCCCTCTT
>JAQUZZ010000032.1:0-5023 GCA_028691095.1 Alistipes sp.
CCGCGTTCGTGCGCTGAATCCCGAATACCCTGTGACTCGTGGTACGGCTCAAAACTCCGATATCTACTTCCAGACGCGTGAGGCCTCCAATAAGTTCTACAACGCCGTGCCCGATATGGTGGCCGAGGCGATGGAGAGCATCAGCAAAATTACGGGTCGTACCTATAAACCCTTCACCTACTACGGAGCTCCCGATGCCGAGAACATCATCATCGCGATGGGTTCGATCACCGAGACGATCAAAGAGACCATCGACTATATGCAGTCGAAAGGGGAGAAAGCGGGTGTCATCTGTGTACACCTCTACCGTCCCTTCTCGCCGAAGTATCTGTTGAACGTGATGCCCAAATCCGTGAAACGGATCTGTGTGTTGGATCGTACCAAAGAGCCGGGTGCGCATGGCGAACCCCTCTATCTGGACATCAAGGAGGTACTTTACGGCATGAAGAACGCCCCGATGGTGATCGGTGGTCGTTACGGACTCTCCTCCAAAGATACGACGCCGGCACAGATGTTGGCCGTTTACCAGAACCTGAAAGCCAACGAACCGAAAGATCACTTTACGGTGGGTATCGTCGACGACGTAACCTTCACCTCGCTGCCCGTGGGCGCAGAGCTCCATTTGGAGAATGCAGGAACCTATGAGGCACGTTTCATCGGTTTGGGTGCCGACGGTACGGTGGGAGCCAACAAAAACTCGATCAAGATCATCGGTAACGCAACCAATAAGTATTGTCAGGCCTATTTCGCCTACGACTCCAAGAAGTCTGGGGGATACACCTCTTCGCACTTGCGTTTCGGGGATACCCCGATCCGCTCGCCCTATTTGGTGAATACTCCCGATTTCGTAGCGTGTCATGTTCCCTCCTATCTGGGCAAATATGATCTGCTCAAGGGGCTGAAAAATGGGGGTACCTTCCTGCTCAACAGCGTTTGGGATGAGGAGACTACCCAGCAACATCTGCCCAACGACATGAAGAAATACATGGCGGAGCATAAGATCAACTTCTATATCATCAATGCCACCAAAATCGCCTCGGAGATCGGATTGGGCAATCGTACCAATACGATCATGCAGAGTGCTTTCTTTAAGGTTTCGGGTGTGATTCCTTATGAGCAAGCCAAGGAGGAGATGAAAAAGGCGATCTACAAATCGTACGGTAAGAAGGGTGAGGATGTGGTCAATATGAACTACGCTGCCGTCGAGAAGGGCGGTGCCGTGGTGAAGATTGAGGTTCCTGCCGCGTGGGCTTCGCTGAGCGTTGCACCGGCTGCGGTGAAGGATGTCCCCGAATTCATCCATAAGATTGTAGAGCCGATCAATACCATGGAGGGTGATACCCTTCCGGTGAGTGCATTCAACGGCCGTGAAGACGGAACCTGGGATGCCGGTACCTCGCAGTATGAGAAACGTGGGGTTGCGGTGAAGGTTCCCGAATGGCAGAGTGAAAACTGTATTCAGTGTAACCAGTGTGCTTATGTGTGTCCTCACGCTGCGATCCGTCCCTTCCTGATGACCGAAGAGGAGGCTGCGGCAGCTCCCGAAGGAACGCAAACGCTCCAAGGCGTGGGCGCAACGAAGGCTTATCGCTTCAAGATTCAGGTGTCGGTACTCGACTGTACGGGTTGCGGCAACTGTGCCAATGTTTGTCCCGCACCCACCAAAGCACTGGTGATGAAACCCCTTGAGGGTCAGATTGCCAAGGGCGAGGCGGCTCGTTGGGAGTATATGCACCACAAGGTGGGTTATAAGGATACTGTGGTCGACAAGATGAAGACCGTGAAGAACAGTCAGTTCTCCCAACCTTTGTTTGAGTTCTCCGGAGCTTGTGCCGGTTGTGGTGAGACCCCGTATGTGAAGGCTATTACGCAGCTCTTCGGAAATCGGATGATTATTGCCAACGCAACCGGATGTTCTTCGATCTATGGCGGTTCGGCTCCCTCTTCGCCCTATTGTGTCAACCACAAAGGCTTTGGGCCGGCTTGGGCCAACTCGTTGTTTGAGGATAATGCCGAATTCGGTTTGGGTATTCAGACCGGTGTGGCCAAACAGCGCGAGCGTTTGGGTATTCTGATGCGTGAGGCGATGGCAAGCAGCCAGATCTGTTCCGCAGAGTTGAAAGAGACGATGCGTGAGTGGATCGACAACCGCAAAGATGCCGTGCGTAGTGAGCAACTTGCCGAGCGCATGATCCCGATGATGGAGGCTTGTGGCTGTGAGATCTGCAAAGAGATTTTGTCACTCAAACACTATCTGATTCGCAAGTCTGTGTGGATCTTGGGAGGTGACGGATGGGCCTATGATATTGGATTCGGTGGTTTGGATCATGTGCTTGCTTCGGGTAAGGATGTGAACGTCCTGGTACTCGACACGGAGGTCTACTCCAACACGGGTGGCCAGTCCTCCAAGAGTACGCCTATTGGTGCGGTAGCCAAATTTGCTACGGCCGGTAAACGCGTGCGTAAAAAAGACTTGGGTGCGATTGCGATGACCTACGGGTATGTGTATGTCGCTCAGGTAGCTATGGGTGCGAACCAGAATCAATATTTCCAGGCACTGAAAGAGGCTGAGGCTTATCCCGGCCCGTCGTTGATTATTGCCTATGCTCCGTGTATCAACCATGGAATCAAAGGGGGTATGGGACTTTCGCAACTCACCGAGAAACAGGCTGTGGAGTGTGGATATTGGCATCTGTGGCGTCACAATCCGCTCTTGGCCGATCAGGGTAAGAATCCCTTTACGCTCGACTCCAAAGAGCCGGATTGGAGCAAGTTCCAAGATTTCATCCGTTCGGAGGTACGTTACTCTTCGTTGCTGAAGACCTTCCCCAACGAGGCGCAAGAGCTCTTCAATGCGTCGCAGGAGAATGCCAAGTGGCGTTATAACACCTACAAACGTTTCGCGGCACTCGATTACTCGAAAATCGACGAATAGCGATTCCGCGTTTCAAACGCACAACTTTTGCGAAGGCGACCTGTTCTCACAGGTCGCCTTCGTGGGTTTAGGCGGGGATTGTGCGCTTGGTGCAGAGGCGAGCAACGCGTGACGGAGCCCTCTCTGGGGGTCGGTATCGTAAAGGGACGAGGGGGCATGGGAAGAAGAGGCAAAAGAGGGAGTCGCTCATTTACACACTTTGGCAATTTGTGAGAGTCGTTTTTTTTTCTTAAATTTGTTTCATTAACCTGAGGAAGATCTAAGCGAAGTCGAACCCCTTATAAAACCCTTACGGTTAGGGGCGAATTTAGAGGGGGGGGGATCGGACTTGCGGAAATGAAGCGCAGCGTGCGATGTGTGCGCCACCCCTGCAAATCAAACTACGGCTACTTGAAACAACCTTAAAAATACTAACTCTTAATCACATGAAAGATTTAACAACAAGAGCTGCGGATAATATCCGAATCCTGGCAGCTTCCATGGTAGAAAAAGCCAAATCGGGTCACCCCGGAGGTGCAATGGGCGGAGCAGACTTTGTGAACATTCTCTACTCGGAATATCTGAACTACAACCCTGCGGATCCCTCCTATCCCTTCCGTGATCGTTTCTTCTTGGATCCGGGGCATATGTCGGCCATGCTCTATTCGGTGCTGTCGTTGGCCGGATACTTCACAATGGATGAATTGGCTTCGTTCCGTCAATGGGGCAGCCCGACTCCGGGTCACCCTGAGGTGGATGTGAAACGAGGCATCGAGAATACTTCAGGCCCGCTGGGTCAGGGTCATGCCATGGGACTGGGTGCTGCGATTGCAGAACGGTTTATGGTGGCTCGCTTCGGGGAGTGGATGGCTCACAAAACCTATGTCTTCATCTCCGACGGAGGAATCCAGGAAGAGGTGTCGCAGGGTGTGGGTCGTATCGCCGGACACTTGGGATTGAACAACCTGATCATGTTCTATGACTCCAACAACATTCAGCTCTCGACTAAGGTGGAAGAGGTATCGACGGAGGATGTCGTAGCGAAATACCAAGCTAGGGGATGGAATGTGTTGAGCATCGACGGCAATGATGCGACTGCCATTCGTCAGGCCTTGAATACGGCGGTTGCCGAGACCGAGAAACCGACACTCATCGTAGGTCACACCTTGATGGGTAAAGGAGCGGTTGGTAAGAACGGCGAGGACTTCTCGAACAAGGTTTCGACGCACGGACAGCCCTTGTCGGCGGCCGGTGCCGATATTGCCAAGACCATTGAGAACTTGGGTGGCGATCCGGAGAAACCATTCCAGATCTTTGACGATGTGAAAGGTCTCTATGCGCGTCGTAAAGAGGAGTTGGCCAAATGGTGTGCCGTACGGAAAGAGGAGGAAGCGGCATGGCGCGGTGCCAACCAGGAACTCTCCGCAAAACTCGATCAATTCTTGTCGGGCAAAGCTCCGGAGATTGATTACGGGAAGATTGCTTGTGGCGACAATGTAGCTACACGTGCTGCTTCGGCTGCCGTGCTCTCCTATCTGGCCGAGCATGTAGAGAATATGATTGTAGGCTCTGCCGACCTGAGCAACTCCGATAAGACGGATGGATTCCTCAAGAAGACCCATGCGTTGGCGAAGGGGGATTTCACAGGACGCTTCCTGCAACCCGGTGTGGCTGAGTTTACGATGGCTTGCATCATGAACGGTATGGCGCTCCACGGCGGAGTGATTCCGGCATGCGGAACCTTCTTTGTCTTCTCCGATTACATGAAACCCGTACTGCGTATCGCAGCCCTGCAACGTTTGGCTGTGAAGTATGTTTGGACGCACGACTCCTTCCGTGTGGGTGAGGATGGCCCGACCCATCAACCCATCGAGCATGAGGCTCAGTTGCGTCTGATGGAGCAGTTGCGCAACCATCGTGGCGAACGTTCGATTGTCGTGCTGCGTCCGGCCGATAGTTATGAGACGGTTGCGGCATGGAAGATCGCGATGGAGAACGAACGCCCCACGGCTCTGATCCTGTCGCGTCAGAATATCAAGAACCTGCCCGCCGCCAGCGGAAATCGTGCGCAGGAGGCCATGCAGGCTGTTAAGGGTGCTTATATCGTAG
>JAQUZZ010000032.1:5033-9630 GCA_028691095.1 Alistipes sp.
GTTCCGAAGTGGCTACCTTGGTAGCAGGGGCTGAGTTGCTCAAAGCCGAAGGAGTGAAGATCCGCGTGGTTTCGGTTCCCTCCGAAGGGTTGTTCCGCGACCAGAGCAAGGAGTATCAACAGAGCGTTTTGCCGGCAGGGGTTGCGAAGTTTGGCCTCACCTCCGGACTGCCTGTAACCTTGGCCGGTTTGGTAGGTGCCGACGGCGAGGTGTTTGGCGTCGATCACTTTGGATATTCGGCTCCGGCCAGCGTGCTGGACAAGGAGTTCGGTTTCTCCGGTGAGAATGTTTACAAACAGGTTAAAGCGATGTTGGGCAAGTAGTCTCTTGCTGCACACGATTCCGATAGACTCCCGGAGCTGGAAAGTGATTTCCAGCTCCGGGAGTTTTTACGGTGTTGATCCGCACCGAATGGGTACAAAAAAAGCGAAACCCCACAGGGTTCCGCTTCATAGGTGAGAATCGGGCAAGACTACTTGCCTGCTTTCTTATCGTAGTGTTTTTGATAACGGCTCATAAACTTATCGACGCGACCAGCAGTGTCGACCAACTTCATCTTGCCCGTGTAGAACGGGTGTGAGGTGTTGGAGATCTCCATCTTATACACGGGATAGGTTTCGCCATTCACTTCGATGGTCTCTCTTGTCTGAACGGCGGACCGGCACAAAAACACATGATCATTCGACATATCCTTGAATGCCACTAAACGATAATTCTCAGGATGAATCCCTTTTTTCATGATGTTTTGTTTTTATAAAGAATTGTAGTAATGTTTCGGAACGAATACTTACGGAGGGCAAAGGTAATCAAACCTCTTGATTTTCCAAAATTTGAACCCGTTTTATTTTTAGGATGCCACCGAAGCGGTTTGAGTCGCCCTCCAAAGAGGAAGAAAACGATTGCAGTATAAAGTACAGCTCCGACCCCTATTTGTAGGTGGCCGGAGCTGTCAGACTTTGCGGGTTGTGTGATCCGCACCCGAAGGTTTGGTTATTTATAGCTTATAACCAACACTTTGGAGTATTCCCAGAATTTGTTTTTGTCTTTGATCTGCAACGATTCAAAGCTCCCGTCGGCATTGGAGATCAGCGTGTAGGACTCTGCCGGATGCGAGCTCACCAAAACGGCTTTCTTGTGGCCGATCTTCACCTCGCTCAGTGTGCGGATGTCGATCTGGGTGAAGCTATCCAAACTCCGGTTCTCGTTGATCTTCAGCGTGCGGCCAATGAATCCGCTTTTGTAGACGATCTCCTTGGAAAGCAGTTCTTTCTCTGCACCGACGATGTAGTAGCCGGTATTGAGAATATCTTTCTGATTCTTCACCTCGCCCTGAAGATCGGTCTTCTCGACGGTGAGGGTCGAAACTTGGGTGTTCAGTCCCGAAACCTGATCGGTCAACTCGGCAACCTGAACGTGCATATTCTCCAAATTTTTCTTCAGTGTGGCAATCTCCTGATCCTTCGAGTCGATTTGGGATTGCATCTGGGCGATCAACTTTTCGAGGTTGGAGATCTTGACATTCGCTTTCTTCAACTGTGCGGCCGATTGCTGTAATTTGGCAATGGTTTGCTTGTTCTCCAGCAACAGTTGGTTGATCGACTCAATATCCTCATTGATCTTCGTGGTGGCATCCTTGGGGATTTCACCGTTGTCAATGTTGGCGTTGATCAGATTCTCCCGCGTTTTGATGGCGTTCAAATTCTCGGCCACGGTGTTCAGCGACGCAAGAACGGCATTGAACGCGGAATCCTTTTGTGCCAAGGCAATGCCCAACGAATCCTTTTCGTTGGTGATGCGATCGGCGTTCTGCTTGCTGACGCAGGATGTGAGCGGCAGCAGAAGCAAGAAGAGATAAAAAACGTTTTTCATCGTTTGATTGAAATTAAGTAATTCCAAAGAATTATTGAGCCCTTTCGTTACGGTATATGTCGGATATATCGATGTGTCGATTGCGAATCAATCGCTATTTTATGGTGTGGGATTCGAGGCGGTGCGATCGGATGGAGACCGCTCGGCTTCATTGCACCCCCCTTAGAAAGCGAATTTGAGTCCGATACCGAAGTCGGCAGCGTGGAATCCGGTTTTGCCGATGAAGTTCAGGTTGGGTTTGTAGTCTACGGAGATGGCTACGGGAGCGTCGGGCACTTTATACTCCAATCCGACGATGGCATTGATACCCATCGTGAATTCACCCTCTTTGTATCCCCACGAACCCAGATTGATACCGCCACCGTAGTAGAAGTCAAATCCGTTGGAGATGACCGGAATGTTGCGTTCGTAGAGGGCGTAGACATTAAAGCCCTGTACAAAATCGAGGATTCCCTCGATTGAGTTGGCCGGATCGAAGTTGTGACGCACCGAGAGACCGGTAGCTGTTACACCACCTCGAACACCGATGGCCCAGTTGTAATTCTGTGCGGATAACCGCGTGCCCGCAAACAGAGCACCTAAAACAAGAAGTAGAAAAATACGTTTCATATGCAAAATTTCGTCGCCGTAGGAAGGATTGCAGTGGAGGGGATGAAGATCCCGAACGTAATCCTTTTTAGTCATTCAAGGAGAGAGGTTGAGATGATGATCCTTTATGTTCTAAAAATCAATGTTTTGATGAAAATGGAAAGGATGCTGCATTCTCCTTGCTCTTTGGGGGCAAAGGTAGTAAATAATATGAATTGTATATCGCGAATCGCTAAAAAACATAAAGTTAACGTGCGTTTCACGGATTTGAAATGCAAAGGGGCACAATCTGTGAAACGCACGTTAGCGGGGTTTAAAAAAAAGGAGCACCCTTGAGAGAGTGCTCCATGATGGCAATGTTCCGCAGGGCGGAGCGTAGTGTCTTACTCGCTGTACTCCTGCTGCACGGCATTGATGAGCTCCAGATCGGCCAAGGTCGAATGCTCGATGTAGGCAGCGGCTGCATGGATCTGAGCCTCGGATAGCTTGACATAGAGTTCTGCCGAGTTGCGGTATGTTTCGTCCTCGCCGGCTTGACGCATCAACAGGTAGCTGATGACGATGTGTGCGGCCATCTCGACCATGCGGCGTGCATGGAAATCGACAAACTCGTTGTTCTGAACCGAGGTGACGCGTTCCACGGCTTGCTCGTACAGGGCGCGCAATGCGATGAGTTTCTCGTGGAGGTGTTTCTGTTCGTAGGTTTGAGCCTCGTATTCCTTGATCTGTGCAAGATAGGTTCCGGTGGTGACGTGACGGATGGCGGCCACCACTTGCAACTGAGAGGTTCCCTCGTAGATGTTGGTAATACGGGCGTCGCGGTAGATGCGCTCGATGGGATAATCCTTCATATAGCCCGAACCGCCAAAGATCTGAATGGCGTCGTAGGCCAACTGATTGCAGTATTCGCTGGTCATGAGCTTCAACATCGGGGTGAAGGCGTCTGCCAAACGCGTGTACGTCTTCATCTCCGTGCGCTCCTCGGGCGTCAACTTGCGGTCGTGGCTGATGTGCGTCAGGTCTTTGTAGATCTCCACAAAGCGTGTGGTCTCATAGAGCATCGCCCGCGAACCGTAGAGTTTGGCCTTCATGTTGGAGAGCAACTCGCTGATGGCGGGGAACTCGATGATGGCCTTGCCGAACTGACGACGTTCGTGTGCATACTTCAGGGCTTCGCGATAAGCGGCCTCAGAGAGTCCGGTGGATTGTGCCCCGATGCCCAGACGTGCAGCGTTCATCAAGGACATTACATATTTGATTAGACCCATCTTGCGGTCGCCGACCAGCTCGGCCGGAGCGTTGGTGAAGACCAACTCGCACGTGGGTGATCCCTTGATTCCCAATTTGTTCTCGATGCGTCGTACTTTGACCGCCATGTTGTTGCGATCGTACACAAACATCGACAATCCTCGTGCGTCGGCGGTTCCCTCCTCGGAGCGAGCCAACACCAGGGCGATGTGTCCGTCACCGTTGGTGATGAAACGTTTGACGCCGTTGAGCAACCAGGTTCCTTTGGCCTCATCCCAATGCGCCTTGAGCATCACGGCTTGCAGGTCGCTTCCGGCATCCGGCTCGGTGAGATCCATCGCGCAGGTTTCGCCACGCGATACGCGGGGCAGATATTTGGCTTTCAGCTCTTCGGAAGCAAATTCGTTGAGCGTCTCGGCGCAGTCCTGCAATCCCCAGATGTTCTCGAAACCGGCATCGGCACGTGCCACCATCTCGTTGGCCATGACGAAATAGATCAACGGGAAGTTGAGACCTTCGTATTTACGGGGCAGGGTCAACCCGAAGAGTCCCGCTTTGTTCAGGGCTTCGATGTTGCGTGCCGTGCCTTCGGCATATTGTACATGGTCATTGACCACCTGAGGACCCTCATGATCGACCCCCTCGGCATTGGGTGCGATGACCTCGCCGCAGATTTCACCGACAATCTCCATCACTCGACGGAAGCTGTCCTGTGCATCTTCAAAGTCTGCCGGGGCGTAGTCGTAGAGATCTTTGTCGGCATACCCTTTCTCCTTGAGCTCCACGATCCGTTGCATCAACGGATGATTCATGTGGTACTGGAGATCTTTATTATCTAAAAAGAAATTAGCCATAATGTGTGAAGTAAGTAATTTAAGTTTCGCAAGTGATT
>JAQUZZ010000033.1 GCA_028691095.1 Alistipes sp.
TCTTATTTTATTGATAATCCGTAATTTGTTGGATTGTTAAGGGTCGACTATTTATGATTCTTTTTTGGGACTACTTAAGCTCCCAGCTTGGCATAGAGTCCGCGAGGTAGAAGCCACAGGATGCGCCCGATCCACCTCCAGCGGGGTGTGACGTACTGCACGCACCCTCTTCCCTGAACTGCTCGACAGATCGTCGTTGCAGCCTCTTCGGCGGAAGCGATCCAAAAGTGCCCCTCTCCCTTCATCATGGCTGTGCGCACCGACCCCGGGCGAAGATCCAGAATCTGGATCGGTAGTTTTGCCTGTGTGGCCTGCTGGCGCAATCCCTCCAGGTAGTTGATCTGGTAGGCTTTGGAGGCCGCGTAGGAGGGAGCTGAGCCACTTCCTCGCAATCCCATGACCGAGGTGATGGCCGCCAAGGTTCCGCCTCCCTGTTGGGCAAGGTAGCCATAAGCCCAACCCACGATGCGTGTGAAACCCACGACGTTGACCGCATTGGTGCGCTCCTCAATCTGATAATCCAACGCCTGATTCAGATCCCCCGTTCCGGCACAGAGCAAAATTAGATCCAAAGGCGTCGTGAGTGCGGCGTTTAAGCGTTCCAATATGTCGGGGTGGGTGATGTCGCACGGGAGGGCGGTGAGGTGCTCCGGATCGGTGGCCACGATGGCTTGCAACGCTTCACGGCGTCGTCCGGTGAGGATCACCCGACACCCTTGTGCGGCTAATTGCAAGGCTACGGCTTCTCCGATCCCCGACGAGGCTCCGAGAATCAGCGCGGAGTGTGGTGCTTTTGTCTGTTTTGCTTTCATCGATTTTGTGGTCATCGGTTGGTGGTCTCACGTGCGATGCACGGATGGAATTCTACGTTAAATCAAACCCTTGCAAGCCTCTAAGAGCTCTTTGCGGCGTGCGGCGGGCAATCCTTCGACCACCAACCGATAGGAGTCGGCAATCCAACGACGGATCAATGCGGCGGGAAGATCCCCGTCGATCCGCACCGTGTTCCAATGCCGTTTGTTCATGTGCCACCCCGGGGTGACTTCGGCATAACGCTCCCGCAATTCGAGAGCCTGATCGGGGTCGCACTTCAGGTTGAGGGTGTGGGTGCTTTGGACGTCGGCCAGCAGAAAGATCTTTCCTGCAACCTTGTAGACGGGGGTCTGGTCGTCAAAGGGCCAACACTCTTCCGCTTCGGGAAGCGAGAGCGCAAAGGCTCGGACTTCAAATGGATCCATTACCTTGTGTTTGAGTTTGTCGATGGGTGGGCTCTGGGTGGAATCGTCGTTTTTCTATACGAAAAGGATCCCTTCAAGCTCCCCATGAATCGAAAGGTAAAAATACAATTTTTTGCGTTTCTAAGCCACAGAGGGTGAAACTTAAAAGAAGAATCGCCGTGTTGTGTGATGTTAAATATCTGAGCGTTATATTCTTATTTTCTATTTCATGGGTCTTAAAAAGGTTTACGCTACGCTCTGATAGGGTGACTCTACCCGAACTGTGGGGCTCATGCCGTGAGGCTCCGTTAAGGCGGAGGATCCAAAAGTGGGTATGTTTTTTGTATCCACAAGGGCATTGCTTGAAATTTACCGAAGTGCGGTGTGCGTGGGGGGATGGGAGAGCCATAGAAGTCCGTGTGGGCATGGAGCGTTTCGCCTGAGGAAGCGGTTTTTCGGGTGATACGTTGGAGTGGAATCCCCCTTGGCGGTTTCAGAACAACGGAGGTGGGGCATACCTGATAACCCAGCGTTTGTTGCAAATAGAAAGAAGGAATCCTAAAGAATTATTGTGCCCTTCCGGCGGTATCGGTCTAAAATATAGGTGGATGTTTTGATTGCCAATAAATAGCACTCGGTGCTTAGTGAACGATTTGTTTATAACCTAATTCAAAAAAACAATGAAAAAAGTCATCCTTATCCTGTCAGTCTTTGCACTGATTGTTTCTTGTTCGCAGTCCCGTAAATGGACGGACAAAGAGCGTGAAGAGATTCGCCAACAGATTCGCACGCACAAAGATCGGGTAGCGATTCGCCACATGGAGGCGGCAAATTATGAGAATCTGGAGAATTGTGTGCTCACCACCATCCAGGAGACCTACCCCGATTACAACCAATTCAATCAATTAACAGGGAAGACCGACACGGTTGATGCTGCCGTGGTGGATTGTTTGGGATTTACGATTGGGCCGAATTTTGAGAATCTTCCGTTGCTCTTCCCGCCTACACAACTTCAGCAAGCCGGAATTTTACCTGCAACCTTGACCGATGCTCAGTCCAAAGCCTTCTATGCTTGTTTGACCGAAAAGGTGAAGGCCGAGTATAAGACTCCGGGACAGTTTGTGGTTGCGTTGTTCTATGAGCCGGGCGTTCCCACCATTTTGGCCGATGCCATGCAGCAATGTGCCGCTTCGATGGCTCCGAACGACTCCACGAAAGCCAAACTCACGGCAGCGATGACGGTAACGCCCGCGTCGGCTCCTGCTGCTGCTCCTGCTGCTGCCCCTGCCGCGGTGAAAAATACGATGACCGCCGCTCCCGCTGCGACGACACCCGCTGCCAAGAAATAAAACAGGTTCTGCGTTTCACAGATTCTGTGCCCCATCCTTTCCCAAACCGTTTTGGGAGGATGGGTTTATTGAAGCACAATAAAGAAGGGCTGCATCACTGCAGCCCTTCTTTTGTAGAGTGTTTAATAGAAAAAATCAGTATCTTATTGGGAATACTCTTATCCTATTACGTTAACGTTCACCGCTTGCTCGCCTTTCTTGCCCTCGTTGACGTCAAACTCAACGTGCTGGCCTTCGTCCAAACCGCGGAAACCTTCCTTGTTAATACCTGTGTAGTGTACAAAAATGTCACTACCTGCTTCGGTCGTGATGAAGCCATAACCTTTGGCTGCATCAAACCATTTTACTGTACCTTTCATAAAAAAATGTAGTTAAAGAGATATAAATCTTCACAAAGGAAGTTAAAAAGTTTGAAAAAACAATAACTCACTTATTTTATTTTCAAAAAAAATTAAGATAGAGAGCTAATGTGTTGTAAATCAGTGTTAAAATAAATGAATCCGCAAATTGCTAAAATTGCCAAAATCTTCCTTTTTGTCTCAAACGCTCTCCTGAAGGGCGCGCTGTGGGGATGACGGGATCGGGGTGCGGTGGAACTTATAACGCGTTTTCGCATCGCAACCGAGCTTGTTGCATCATCTCCTCGGGAACGTTGCTCATCGGATCGGTTTGGTAGCGTCGGGCAAATGCAGCGGCCAAACGTTGCAGAAAACTTTCGGTCTCTTCGGTGAGGTCGAGCGCTTCGGAGAGGTTGATCACCGGACTCGACACCGAGGCGACTCTTTTGCCCCGTAACGAACGATCGCCTTGCAGTGCCGCACCGAGTTGTTGGAGGTCGGCTCGATAGAGTAGCGTTCCGTGAAACAACTGCCGATTGCGGGTGACGTGTGAGGCGGTACCTGAGATTTTGAATCCGTCGAGCAGCAACTCCTTGCGGGCTCCCGCGGTGGCATGAATTCCTAATAGGTCGAGTGCCTTAATCATCGGGGTGTTGAAATCCCGATCCAGAACCCCTCCTGCCGCCTTGTCGCACAGGAAAGCATAGTTGATGTTGCCGTAGTCGTGATAGACGGTGCCTCCACCAGAGAGGCGACGTACCACCTCGATGCCGTGGCTGTGGCAATAGCTCAGGTCGATCTCCGCTTCGATACATTGATTGCGTCCCACGATGACCGCTGGCCGATTGATGTAAAACAACAGAACGTCCTCACCGGGACGTTCTGTCAGAATATACGCTTCCAAGGCACTATTGATAGCCGGAGCGTCGGATAGACTTCGTAGCAACTGCATTGCGAAGGGTTTACTCTACGTGGAAAGCCACGCGCAGATCCTCGACCTCTTTGTCGTTGATCGGTTTAAGTTCGCCGATCGGAGCAGCCATGATCAGTGATTTGGCACTGAACTCAGCAACCTCCAGACGGTCGAACGTTTGCAGCAGACCGTCACCGGTTACGATGATGGAGTCGTTGGCCAGCATGACAGCCGGAACACTCTTCAGCGCATCGGCAATCTTCTGGTTGTCCTCATACTGCACGCCGAACGGGATGATCGGGGTATCTTTGAGGAAGATCCAACTTTCGGGGATGGTTCTCACGTTGAACTTCACACCTGAAGTACAGAAGCCCATCAAGTGGGGTGATTGGGTCAGGATGATGGAGTTGATCTTCGGATTGTTCTGGTAGATCAATTGATGCAAAGCCACCGAACGACTCGGAATCTTGCCAGCCTCGACCATGCCGTTTTTCACCTGCACGATGTTGCTCGGTTCGATATCCCAACGAGGTACACCCGGAGGGGTAATCAAGAAGTCGTTTCCTTTCCAACGTACCGAAACCGTACCGTAGGAGCTGATCATCAACCCTTGGTCGCAGGCACGATGTACCATTTTCACGATCAAGCTGCGGATGGCACGCTCTTCGGAGGGATAGGTTACGCCCATGAAGTGCGGGAAATCCGTAGGCAATGATTTCTCGTGTTGTTCGATTTGAGCGTCGGTCAGATAGGTGGGTTCGCCCAGTGTTTTGGCGTTAATCAACGTACGAGCACAGAACTCCAGGGTCTCAAAACGTTGGTAAGCATCCATCAGATCCTCTCCGCAAAGTACGACACCATGGTTCTCCATGATTACGGCTTTGTAGTCGGGGTGATTTTTGAACTCCGTCGCGATCTTCTTTCCCAGACCTTGGCTACCCGGAATGTCATAGGGTGCAAACCCGATGGTTCCGCAGATACGCTTTGCCTGAGGAATGATGTTGGTATTGGGAATCTTGTGTGTGATGCTGAACGATACCAATGCGGGCGGATGGGCGTGAATCACCGCCGTCATTTTAGGGCGCATCTCATAGATGGCCTTGTGGAACGGAAACTCCGAGGAGGGTTTGTGGGGACCGATAATCGTACCGTCGGCTTTTACACAGACGATGTCTTTCGGCGTCAGAGAACCCTTATCGATTCCACCCGGGGTAATCCAGATGTCACCGTTCTCGTCCTTAATCGAGATGTTACCACCTGAGGTGGTCGTCATTCCGCTCCGGTAGATCCGCCCGATAACGACCGTGATTTGGTCTGCCGGGTGCATCAACTTAGTGTCTAACTGCTTCATAACCTAATTAATTGTTGCTTTAGCCCTATTGCTAAAAATTATTTGTAACTAACCTTATTCTTCTATCCGCTTCTCCTGCGCAGCGAGTCTTGCAGGAAGGATTAGGGACGACAAGCGTTGCCTTTCAAAAGAAACGAAAATCATACGCCGTTTCGTCTAAAAACCCTTGTGAAAAGCTCGCGGATTGGTATTTTTGGCTCCACTCCGCGAGCCGTTGTAGTATCACAGTTTGACGCTAAAAATTCCAAAGTACCAAAGCTTACAAGCCGGTGGCGTGTGCGAGCAGATAAGACTCTGCCTCCACATTCCACAAACCTTTGTGTTTTACACACAATTTGTGCAGTTCGGCGTAAACCGGTTTCTCCTTCCCTTTGGCCTCAAAATCGGCGATCGGGGTCAGAGGCATATCAATATGGGTGTAGATCAGTTTCTTGCCACCGGGGATGCTCGGCAGGTTCAGTGTCGTGTCGATCACGGCATTGATACCTCCCACGTGCGTCACCAATCCGGCCGGATCGAGACCCTTGCCCATCATTTGCAGCGCTTCTTTCATATCGTTGGTGTTGCCTCCGCTGGTTCCCACCACGTGGGTGTAGGCGTAGTGCACATTGTAGAAGTTGAACGGTGCTTTGAAGTCCGTTTTTGCCGGGCCTGCAAAGAAGTTCAGACAGCCGTCGAAGGCGAGAATGGCATCGGCCTGCTCAACAACGGGAGCTACGGGTGCAAAGACAAAGACGTCGTTGTAGCCCACACCACCGGTCAAGGCTTTCAGACCCTCAACGGGATCGGCCATGGCTCCGGTGTTGACATATTGGAGTTCGATACCGTTTTTCGCAGCCTCCTCGGGGGAGTAGAGCGATGCGGCACGATCCAGACGACTCTGGTCAATATCGGTAACGACCATCAATTTGGGTTTCCGGTCGGTGCGATGAATGGCGTAGTTGATGGCAGCCAAGCCCATTGGGCCGACTCCGGCCAATACGGCCATGCTTCCACCCTGTTTGATCTCCATGTCGTGAACATAGGATCCGGGGGTGATGTGATAGTTGGCGTGCATGGCTCCGATCACGCATGAGAGCGGTTCGGAGAGCGAAGCGGGGTAGTAACCCTCTCCTTTGAAATGCAACAGACAGCCGTTTTCCATCACGGCATTGGGGATCACCACATAGGTTGCGTCGCCACCGATGAAACGATAGGAGTAACCCGGTGCACTCAGCACACCTACCGGCCCTTTGGGGTCGTTGAGTGCGGGCTGAATGGAGAATTTGTCTCCTGCATTGAATTGACCCTTCCATTTGCTGCCCACCTCGACCACTTCACCGGCAAACTCATGACCGATGATGACGGGGTTCTGTGCGATGTCGCGGGGTACACGTTTGTGGATATCTGCCTCATGCGAGGCTTTATAGGAGGACATACAGATACTATCGCAGACCACTTTAGCGAGGATTTCATCCTCCTGGATCTGTGGAAGCTCAAACTCCTCCAAGCGGAGGTCATTTTTGCCGTATAATCTGACTGCTTTTGTTTTCATGGGTATTCTGGGTTTGTGTAGATTGCCCATTCACGGGGCAAATATACGAATTAAAATATGATTTTGTTCGACCCTTGCATGACACTTCTTGTGAGAAATCATTTACAAGCTCTTTTTTGTCATTTTGGGTGGGGTGTTGCGCCATTTTACGTGTTCGATGGGTCGATCCCCTCCGCTGCATTTTGGGTCGGTCGAAAGAGGGAACGTTAGTTCAGCATCACCTGACCTCCGGTGACCGGAACAGCTTGACCGGTTTCGCAGGTTTGGTCGATCAGGTAGAGCACGGCTTTGGTTACGTCCTCGGGGCCGGTACCTTTGCGCATCGGCACTTGAGCCATATAGAAGGCGCGAACGTCCTCTACGGTTTTGGCACCCGGAACCTTTCCTGCGTGCAGATATTGCAAGAAGAGTCCGTTCTCCGGATTCGACCACAGCGGGCCTTCGTAGAAGTTGCCGGGGCAAACGGCATTCACCTTGATGCGGAAGGGAGCCAACTCCAAGGCAAACGATTGTACCAAGCCGAGACCTCCGAATTTACCTCCTGCATAGGCAAAGTTGGCTTTTGAGCCACGCAAACCCGATTTGGAGTTGATCTGAACAATATCGCCGTAGTAGTTTTCGTCGTATTTGTTTTGCAGTTTCATCACGCGTGAGGCAGCCTGTGCGCAGTAGAAGAAGGCGTAGTAGTTGATCTTGGTGACGAAATCGAAGTTCTCAGGTGTCATCTCCTCCAATCCTCCGGCACGCAGTACACCGGCGTTGCTGACAAAGACGTCCAAACCTCCGAAGTTGCAAACCGTCTCATGGATCAGGTTGCGAAGACTCGCCGTGTCGGCTACATTGACCTTTACAAAGATCGCGCGGTTGCTCTTGCCCATAGCACACAACCGTTCGGCCGTGGCTTGACCTACGGCTTCGTTCAGGTCGGCTACCACGATATTGGCGCCCTGTTTGATTAGGCAAGCTGCAATGCCTTCACCGAAACCTTGCGCTGCTCCCGTGACAATGATGGTTTTGTTCTCTACGCGACCCGAGGCGGCACCTGCACTCACCTTGCGACGGTAGTTCTCGACCTCCCAGTTGTCGATGAAGTCGATCTGTTTCTGGGTCATCGGATGCTCTCCGCCAAAGGCTTGCGCGAGCATGGCGATCTTCATCATATCCTCATACACATCGAGAATGATGTCGCAACCGGCTGCGTTATCGCCGACGGCTACCAAGCCGATGCCTTTGATGAGGATCACCTTCGGGGTGTATCCGTTCTGGGCAATGTAAGCCTCAATCTCTTGTTGTGCCTTCTCCAACAAAGCCTCTTTGGTGTCGCAATCGAAGTAGAGGTATTTGGATTTGCAGTATACGATCGCATCGGGAGAGAAGGGGGCAGCCACCTTTTGGAACTCCGCTTTGGAATCGGAGAAGGTGCGGGTTAGGGCGTTGCTGCGAACCTTCAGGGTCTTGAGTCCCTGTTTGCTGAGCATCATACGCAGGGCGGGCAGTACCTCCTGTGCGCAGTCGCAAGCGGGAACCTCGCCCTCCGGCAGGGTGATGCCGGCCGCCTTTTCGATAGCGCCGAGCACCTTTTCATAGAGCGCTTCTACCTCCGCGGGGGTGTTGGCTCCGACAAAGATGCCATGATTCTGCAACAGCAGGATCGAAGGCTCCTTGCCAAATTTGGCTTTGTAGCCATTGATCCGGTTCTCAACCTCTTTAAAGAGAACATACCCCGGATCGGTATAGGGAATATAGACAGCTTCGTTGCCAAAGAGTTTTTGGGTTTCGGCCTCAGCCTTCTGTCCGCACATCAACCCGTTGACCAGGGTGGGGTGCAGGTGGACGATAAACGCCGCGTTCAGGGCGTTGTGCATCGAGGTCTCCACCGAGGGACGACGATCCTTGGTGATGCAGGCGGCAGCCAAGTCGTTTTTGACCTCTTCCTCGCGTGTGGCGGTGTCGCTGCTGTATTGACGTTCGGAGATGACGTTCAGTTTCTTGCGATCCAGAACGGCAAATCCCTCTTCGGTGATGGTGGCCAGGGCGCATCCGCTGGCTTTGACCCACAGCCGATCGGCTGTTTTGAATGATGTGTTTCCACCTCCGGCGATTACATAGCGGCTATCGCGGCCGTATTTTTGGGAGATGGCGATCAGTGCTTCAATCTCTTTCATGATGTTTTGTGAAGTTTTAGGCGATCTCTGTGCTGAAGACGCCTGCGGGAACGAAAATCCCGAAAAATTAAGACTTAGGTTTTGACGATCCCCGCCTCTGGGTGCGTGACCGCATGGGCGGGATCGTGATGGTAGTTTCTGTGACAAGGGCGGTGTGTCGAGCTCCTTGCCCCTTGTGAAGCGGAGTTTAGCGGATGGCAGCCTGAATCAGACTGTCGCCGTGTTTGATGTATTCGTCGCGTTTGTCCACATCGGCTTTGCCACGGCAATCGACGTAACCCTGCATGCCGCTGTGTACAATATCCTGATGAGCCGCTACGACGCAGGCTCCGCAGTAGTTGATGTATTTGAGCCGATCGGTCAACGGTGCACCGCCACGCGCCAAGAGTTCGATGGGCTCCATGGCCGGCGTGTTGTGTTCCGAACCGAAGGTGACCACAAAACCGTTGTCGTGCAGATAGCCGGCATACTTCTCCAAAACCTCGACGCTATTGCGGGTGGTGATGAACTCAACGGAGAAGATTCCCCGTTGTTTGAGAATCTCGGCGGTCTTCACCACGTCCTGTTCAAAATCGGTGAATCCACCCTTTGCATCATCGGCCAAGAAGGGATAGGTCGGGATGCCTCCGGCAGCGAGGATGATCTGACGTACCGTCTCCATGGGCAGGAAGGCCTTGGGGTCTTCGGGTACGAAAGCGGCGCCTCCGGATTTGAGCAGATTG
>JAQUZZ010000034.1 GCA_028691095.1 Alistipes sp.
CCTTTGCCGCTCATGTAGGTACGACCCGGATTATTGGGATCGTTGACCCGAATGCCGGCCTTCTGATCCTCCTCTTGCAGGCTGATGAATTCGATATTGAACAGAGGAAAGAGTTTCCGCTGGGCACAGCCGTCGTTCCACTCTTTGTAGCCGTCCATCGAGTAGAAGTCGTTCACTCCTACCACCTTGACGTTCTCTTTCTGAGCGCGATCCAGAGCGTCGGTCAGACGATCGAAGGCGCTGAAGGAGTAGGGCGTATGCAAGTGTGCATTGACATTGACACACGCTAATTTATGGTTGCTCATGATAATTTTCATCAATACGGATGGGCTTTTCTCCCCATGGGGTAGCCTATCCAAGGTTCATGTAGATCGTTATAGGGAAGAGATCGGTTGGGATTTAGAAGAGAAAGGCCACACGACAACGAGTATCTATGTGACCTTTCTGCATCAAATGCTCTTCAATGAAGTAATTCCAAAGAATTATTGAGCTCTTCCGACACGGTATATGCTTGATATACAGATGTATGGATTGCTAATCAATAGCCTCCCGTGCTTAGATTCCCTCTTTGGCGCGACGGATCTGTTCTGCATCCGTATAGTTGGCCGTGGGAATGTAGTCTTTCAACGGTACGATCTTCTCGTGAATGATGTCGATGAAAGAGCTGGGTTGGGGGAAGAAGGCATACTCCAACTCGTAGGCCGGGGTGATCCAGTCGCGCGAACCCAGCACCACTGCCGGAGCATCCAGATCGTCGAATGCCAACTCGTTGATGTTGCGAGCTAAGTCGTTGAGGAACGAGCCACGAGACGTAGCGTCGCCTGCGATCACGATGCGGCCGGTTTTTTTCACCGAAGCCAACACCTTCTCGTAGTTGAACGGAACGAGCGAACGGGCGTCGATCACCTCGGCACTCATACCGAACTTCTCCTCCAAGGTTTTGGCTGCTTCCAAGGCGCGGTACAACGTTGCACCAATGGTCAGGATGGTGATGTCTTTACCTTCGCGTTTGATATCGGGCTCACCGAACGGAATCTCATAATAGCCTTCGGGAACACCGCCTTCGTGGAACTGCTCTCCGATCTCGTAGATACGTTGGCTCTCAAAGAAGATCACCGGATCGGTTCCTTGCAATGCTGTGTTCATCAAACCTTTGGCATCATAAGGCGTTACAGGGAAGGCAACCTTCAGACCGGGGATATGCGCCGTCAGCGAAGTCCAGTCTTGCGAGTGTTGTGCTCCGTATTTGGAACCCACCGATACACGAACCACAACCGGCATTTTCAGGATGTTACCGCTCATGGCCTGCCATTTGGGCAACTGGTTGAAGACCTCGTCACCGCAGCATCCCAAGAAGTCGCAGTACATGATTTCGGGGATCACACGGCCACCGCACATGGCATAACCGATAGCCGTACCGATGATAGCCGACTCAGCGATCGGGGCGTTGAACAAACGGTGATAAGGCAAAGCCTCGGTCAGACCGCGGTATACGGCAAATGCGCCACCCCAATCTCGGTTCTCCTCGCCGTAAGCCACCAGCGAAGCATCTTTATAGAAACGGTCGATGATGGCCTCGAAGATACCGTCACGCAACTGGAACTGTTTCATCTTCGAGAAGGGTTTACCCTCTTTATCGAATGCAAAACGCTCCTTCTTGGCAATTTGCTGAACCCGAGGGTTCTCGCTAATGGCGTGGTTGACATCGGGTTTGGCATCCGACAGCGAGTCAATCGACTGGTTGGAGAACATCATGGTGCCCAGCAGTTCAGGATTCTTGTGCAGATCCATACGGGGCGACAACTCCAAGTCGATGGCCAATTTGAACGTATCGAACAGAATCTCTTTCACCTGTGCGGTGATGCCTTCCAATTCTGCTGCGGTAGCCACACCGGCATCCATCAACTTCTTGCCGTAAGCTACGATACAATCTTCGGCTTCCCAAGCCTCGATCTCCTCTTTGGTACGATACGAAGAGGCATCGGAGGGTGAGTGACCGCTGTAACGATAGGTCAGTACGTCGATCAGCACGGGGCCTGCTTTTTTCTCTTCGATCAGGGCTTTTTTGCGGCGATATACGTCGATCACAGCCAACGGATCGTAACCGTCAACGCGTTCAGCATACATCTGGGTCGGAGTAACACCGGAGCCGATGCGTGCGGCAAAGTCGTAACCCATGGTTTCACCACGAGTCTGTCCGCCCATACCGTACTGGTTGTTCATGACGTTGTAGATGACAGGCAGTCCACCCTTCATCTCGTCGCTCCACAGTTGCGTGAACTGATCCATGGAGGCGAAGTTCATGGCCTCCCAAACGGGACCACGAGCCATGGAGGCATCGCCCAAGTTGGCTACTACGACACCCGGTTTGCGGTTTACCTTTTTGAAGAGGGCTGCACCCGTAGCGATGGTTGCGCTACCGCCTACGATGGCGTTGTTGGGGTAGATTCCGAAGGGGGTGAAGAAGGTGTGCATACTTCCGCCCAATCCTTTGTTGAAACCGGTGGTGCGGGCGAAGATCTCGGCCAGTGCACCGTAGAGCAGGAAGCGGATACCCAACTCTTTGGTGGTTCCTCCCTTGAATGCCTTTTTGGCAACATTCAGGGTGGCTCCGTCCCAGAATTCGTTCATCACCTTATCCAAGGTTTTGTCGTCCAGCTCTTCGATGGCACGCAGACCTTTAGCCAAGATCTCGCCGTGGCTACGGTGCGAACCGAAGATGAAGTCATTCACGTTCAGCGTGTAGGCCATACCTACTGCCGCAGCCTCCTGCCCGGCCGACAAGTGAGCGGGACCCGGGTTGTTGTACTCTACACCGTTGTAAGCTCCTGTGGTTTTGACCAACAGCAACATGGTCTCGAATTCACGAATAACGACCATGTCATGATAGATCCGTTTGAGATCCTCTTTGGTGAAGTTTTTGCTTTTCAGCTCTTCCTGGATCGTCTTTTTGTATTGATTGACCGGAATCGACGAGAAGGTGATCTCACCGGCTTTTCTGACCGCTTTGGGGTCGATATATTGCGACTTTGGCATGACTTGAAAGTTTTAGTTTGTTGGTTTGAAGCACCCGTGGGGTGCCGTTTTGTTTTTTAAGTACTCCGTGCTATGGGTTGGCAACACACTCACCGATACAGTGAATGTATCAACCTTCTTTTACTACGTTGTTAGAACGAGAAAACGGTCTCCTTGAAGATCTCCGATACGGTCGGGTGGGGGAATACAACCTCCTCCATCTCTTTGAGCGTCATCTCCTGTTCGATGGCCAAGCAAGCACCGTAGATCATCTCGCTGCAAGGATTGCCCAACATGTGTACGCCCAGCACTTCACCGTATTTTGCACCCACCAGCACTTTGCACAGTCCGCTTCCGCCTTCGTTTTCGGCTACGAAACGTCCGGCATACGCCATCGGCAGTTTGGAGATGCGGTATTCGATCCCTTGTGCTTTGGCCTGCTCCTCGGTGAGTCCTACGCCAGCTACCTCAGGATTGGTGTAGACGACACCCGGGATTGCGTTGTAGCGCATGACGTCGGGGCGTCCAGTGAGGTTGTTGACCACCACTTCGCCTTCGCGGCTGGCGGTGTGTGCCAACATCGAGAATCCCGTCACGTCGCCTGCGGCAAAGACGTTGGGTACGTTGGTGCGCATCTTGTTGTCCACTTTGACGGCTCCGCGGTTCATCTCTACGCCCAGGTTCTCCAGCCCGATTCCAGCAGTCACGGCACGACGTCCGACGCTCACCAAAATCTTATCGCCTTTCGCCGATGCAGCAACGCCCTGCGGATCCACATAGACCACCTCATTGCCTTTGATCTCGGTTACTTTGCAGGAGAGGTGGAATTTGATCCCCTTCTTTGCATAAATATCGCGCAACATGGCACTGATCTCGCTGTCCAGTCCGCCCAGAATTTCGGGCAACATCTCCACAACGGTCACCTCGGTGCCCAAGCTGTTATAGAAACTTGCGAACTCCATACCAATCACGCCACCACCAATGATGACCAACGATTTGGGTTGCTCTTTCAGATCCAGAATTTCGCGGTTGGTCATGATGATGTCGCCAGCCTCTTTGAGTCCGGGGATCGGGGGTACAAACGCCTCCGAGCCGGTGCACAGCAGCAGGTTCACCACATAGTAGGTCTCGCCGTTGCACTCGATCTCGATACCGTTCGCCGAACGACCTTTGATCTTGGCCTCGCCTTTGACCACTTGCACTTTGTGCGCCTTCATCTTGGCACCTACGCCGCCGACCAATTTCTTGATCACTTTGTTTTTGCGGTCTACAATTTTCCCGAAATCGTAGGTTACGCCCGGGGCACTCACCCCATATTTTTCGCCATGTACGGCATAGTCGTATACCTTGGCACTGTAAAGCAGTGTCTTGGTCGGAATACAACCCTCGTTCAGGCAGACACCGCCCAGTTCGCGTTTCTCGAACAGTACGACATTCAGCCCTTTGGCTCCGGCGCGTTCAGCAGCAACATAACCGCCGGGACCGCCTCCGATAATTGCTAAATCAATCATCATCCTATTTTTAGGTTTTGCGTTTTAATGGTGTAAGTCCGTGGAAGAGGGGTTAGCCTTTTCCACGGACTCCGGTTAGTTTACAATTCAAAGTCGAGATTTTCGATCTCGTTGGCGATCTCCTTCACAAAGCGAGTAGCTTCGCCGCCGTCCAAGGCGCGGTGATCGTAGGTCAAACTCAAGCCGATGTAGGGTACGAAACCGTAGACGCCACCGCCCAAGTTCTTAGGCCGCGGAACGATGGTGTTGACACCCAAGATGGCGACCTGAGGCAGGTTGATTACCGGCGTAAAGATCTCCACTCCATAATTTCCGAGGTTCGACACGGTGAACGATGCAGCCTCCGAGGAGAGCAGATCCGGATCGATCGATCCCTTCTTGCAGGCGTTGGCCACCTCTTTGAGTTGGTTGGAGAGGCCTTGGATCGAGAGGTCGTCGGCATTCTTGACCGTCGGAACCATCAATCCACGATCGGTATCGACAGCCAATCCCAGGTGTACTTTCGAGAAGTTGCGGGTGCTGTCGCCCAAGAAGTGAGCATTGACTTGCGGGAACTTCTTCAGGGCGCGGATGACGGCCATGCAGACCATATCGTTCAGGGTGATATTGGTCGGGTAGCCTTTTTCCATGGCTTTCTTCACCTTCTCGCGCAATGCCAAGATGCGACGTGCGTCGGCACCGAGGTGGTGGGTCAGCTGTGCAGAGTTCTGCAACGAAGCGTGCATGGCTTTGGCGATGATCTTTCGCATATTGGAGATCGGTTTGATCTCGCTATCGCTGGAGTATACGTTGTTCTTCAGGGCGCCCACGTCGGCTCCTTTGGCTTTGCCAGCCAGACCTGTGCCGCTTTCGGGCAGCGGAGCTCCCGTCTCTTTGAGGATGGCTTTGGCCAGCGGAGTGGTTTTGGGTGCAGCCTCGACAGCTGCTTTGACGTCGCGTTCGATGACACGGCCGTGAGGGCCCGATCCCGCTAAGGCAGCGGCATTGACGGCCTCTTTGGCGGCCAAATTCTTGGCGCGGGGCGAAACCGGAGCGTTTCCTTCGGAGGCAGCCGGTGCAGCGGCTTTTGCAGCCGGAGCAGCTACGGGTGCGGCAGCGGCCGGAGTAGCGGCAGCCGGTGCAGCAGCGGCGGGGGCTTCGGCAGCTGCTTCGCCACCCGGGCGGAACTCTGCGGTCGATTCACCCTCGTTGCCGATTACCATTACGTTGGTCAGCACGGGAATCTCGTCTCCGTTATCAAAGAATACGTCTAACACGGTACCGGCGACTTTTGCTTCCTCTTCAAAGGAGGCTTTGTCGGTCTCATAGGAGAAGAGAATATCACCTACGGCTACGGTGTCTCCTTTTTTCTTTTTCATTTCAGTCAGGATACAACTCTCTACGGATTGACCCTGTTTTGGCATGATGATTACAGTTGCCATAAAATTTTAGGTTTAAGTTATAGTGTTTTTTGGTTCTCTTTAAGGGAAGAGACCTACGTCCGAGTCTTGTGTGAGGAAAAATCCGATCCTTCCAAGGGCTCTTTTCGCCCTATAAATAGAGGAGTAAACACGACCGAAAACGACGGACTTTGAAAATCCATTTGCAAAGATACAACAATCTCACAGATATACAAGTTTTTTTAATTATTTTTTTAAATGTTGAGAACGAATGGGTTATGACAAAAGGTGTAGTATACAAGTTGTGAACTTGTACATACAAATTTGTGAATGTAAAATTTGGAATAACAGAATAGATTCGCTACTTTTGAACAGCTTAAACTCCGCGATCGACCTCTGTGATGATGCGCAAAGAGGGGAAGAATCACCTATTTAAGCACAGCGGGCTATTTGTGAGCAATGACTCCATCGGGATATTTAGGCCTATACCGTGATAAAAGGGTTCAATCATCCTTTTGTGGCACGTATCTCTCTGCAACGGATGGAGCAGGGGGGGCGATTCGCTGGTTTTAGGAGTGGAATCTCCGGTAATCATGAAGTGTACCGAATTATCAATCGCACATGGGTGCTTAGTTTTCGAATTATGGGCAATTTGCCACAATATAAACAAGTGTACGAGGAGTTGCGCCGACAGATTGCTGCGGGACTCTTTGCTGCGGGAGATCTGTTGCCTTCCGAGCATGAATTGTGCGCGCAATACAGCGTAGCGCGACCCACCGTGCGTAAGGCATTGGATCAGTTGGTTTCGGATGGGTTCATTCAGAAACAGCAGGGCAAGGGGAGTATCGTCAAGGGGGCTCCAAAAGGGATCGGCATTTTGTCGCTTACGGGAACCACCTCGGCACTCAGCAGCCCCAATCTCTCGACCCATATCATTCTGCGACCGGAGTTGCGGAGCTGGACGGAGGCCTTCTCGTTTCCGGTGGAACCCCAGGAGCAACGGGCGGGGTGCATCTATTTTGAGCGTTTGCGACTGCTGGATGACGAGCCGGTCTTTTTCGATCTGACCATGCTCCCCAACAGTGGTTTGCCTCGTTTTGAGGAGTATGATTTGGAGAATCGCTCGTTGTTTGATACCTTGCGTACCCGTTACCAGATTGTGGTCACCGGAGGCACGCAGCAACTCTTTGCCATTCGCGCAGATAAGCGGTTGCAGGAGTATCTGAAGGTGCGGGCGGGGCATCCGATTTTGCAGTTGAACCGGAAGATTGAGACCAACCGTCCGGGATTCCATATTTACAGTCAGGTATTCTGTGCCACACAGGGATATGGACTGATCGGTACATTCTGACGCTTCGATCCGGTCGATCAACTCCGCGAAGCCCTCCTCGATGCGAGGTGGCCGAACAATAATCACGGAGCGACTTCACAGATCGTTGGGCGTGAGTGTAAGGGGTACGTGAACTTTTGATAACATTGGAACTACAAAAAACTAAGCGATAGAAAACATGAATGACATTCGACAATATGCCATGGACACCATCCTGGCGGAGGCCGATGCGGTACGGAATCTGACGACACAGTTGACGGAGGATTTTGAGCAGGCGGTGCAGGCAATTCTCGCCTGCACGGGGAAGGTGATTGTCACGGGAATGGGGAAATCCGGCATCATCGGCAAGAAGATTGCGGCCACCTTGGCCAGTACGGGTACCCCCGCTTTTTACCTCCACCCGGGCGAGGCCTATCATGGCGACTTGGGGATGATCTCCGGCAACGATGTGATTTTAGCGATTGCCAACTCGGGACAAACCGATGAGATCCTGCGACTCATTCCCTTCTGGGAGCAGCACGGGAATGTGGTGATTGCCATGACCGGAAATCCGGAATCGACGTTGGCACAGCATGCAGCCTATCACCTCAATATTGCGGTGTGTCGCGAGGCCTGCCCTTTGAACTTGGCTCCGACCTCCTCCACGACGGCGATGTTGGTGATGGGGGATGCTTTGGCGGTGGCGCTGATCAAGGTGCGTAACTTCAAAGCCGAAGATTATGCGGTGTTCCATCCGGGGGGGAGCCTTGGACGACGTCTGCTCACCAAGGTGAAGGATGTGATGCGCAAGGACAACCTGCCTTGTGTGCCGAAGACCATGACCTTGGGCGAGGTGATTATTGCGATCAGCGATGCGCGGTTAGGAATTGCGGCGATTGTAGAGCAGGGGCAACTGATCGGAGTCATTACCGATGGCGACGTGCGACGCGCCATGGCCAAATACAAGGCCGATTTCTTTACGATCGAGGCGCAGCAGATTATGTCGTCGAATCCCAAGTGTGTGGGCCCCGATGAACGTATCTCGGTGGCCGAGGAGATGATGCGACTCAACAAGATCCACTCTTTGGTGGTGACCGATGCCCAACACGCCGTGGTGGGCATTGTGGAGTTCTTCAACGTCTCGATCATGGGGTAGCAGCCGACAGGCTGAGGCATTTGCGCTCAGAGCGTAGAGGCAGATCCATGTGTTCCTCCGTAGCGTAAAGCAAGATAAAGTATTCGGACACCGGATGCAGTGGTACAATTTTTCCCTCATTCTCCCCCACATCGTTGGGGGAGAAGTTTTTAGGGGGCGTTTCTCACGTTCTCAACTTTCTGGGTGAGCGCGTGATAGAATGGTAGATGATGAGTGAATTAGAATTGATTATCAGCCTCTTTCCTCTGATTTTTATGCTGCATGAGTTTGAGGAGATGGTCTACTTCAAACCTTGGATTGCGAAGAACGGGGCATGGCTCATTCAGCATTATCCCCAATTTGCAAAGCCGGTGAAGCACCTTGGTGCGTTGTCGATGCAGGCCTTTGTCCTTGCGGTGTGGGAGGAGTTTGTGCTGGTTGGTGTCATCACTGTTTTGGCTCTGACCCTCCAGTGGTATGAGGTGTGGATGGCCGGATTCACCGCCTTTGCGCTTCATATCCTTCTTCACCTGCTTCAATGGGGAATCGTCAGAAGATACATACCGGTTGTCGTGACCTCCCTTTTGTCGCTGCCCTATCTGATCTGGGGTCTTTATTACATAGGAAATACATTTTCTGGAGTGCAGATTCTGTGGTGTTTTGGAATCGGAGTGCCGGTTGCCACGCTGAATCTCTATTTGGTGCACAAAGTGGTTTCACAACACCGAGCAGACGCATAAGCAGATCTTCCGTCCAGAATCGCCATATCTTCACTTTACCTCTGCTTTACCTTCGCCTTACCTCCGTCTAACTTTCACCTTCTCTTCCCCTGCTTTGACTGTGCCAGCCCGTGTCTGAAAATTCCGTGAGGGTTGCCCTGAAGTCAGAAAAAAGGAGGGTGACGCACCATTCCTCATACCATTTCACCCCCGCCAGATAGGATTCTGACGGGGGTGATTTGCATTTTGTGCGACTTGAGAATCGCACCCTTTGTGTATTGCAGGGTAGATTTTCGATCTACGGCAACGGTGGTCGAGAGATTATTCGCCTCGGCTGTAATTGGGAGCCTCACGCGTGATGCTCACATCGTGGGGATGGCT
>JAQUZZ010000035.1 GCA_028691095.1 Alistipes sp.
GCCACGCCTCAAATTCGGCATAGGAGCGCACACCGTCACGCAGGACCGCCTGATAGTATTCTACGCCTGAGATCTTCTCCTGTTCGGGGGTTTCGTATTTCAGTCGCAGGATTGCAGCGCGCGACTGCGCGGTCAGTGCCCCCACAATCTGATCGGCCATCCGCTCAAAATAGCCGTCATAGTTCGAGCCCTTGAGGATATGAATCATGTCGATCTGCCACAACTGCTCTTCTGCATCCCGACACCAAACATGCCACTCTACACAATGCTCCTCGCTTTGGATTCCATTGAGACACTCGATGCGTTCAATCGCGGGATGTTCGGCAATCTGAGCCATCACGCGGCATCCCTCCGCAAGGCTGAGCGACGAAGAGTAGATGTGAAAGTCGATGTCCCGATGGGTCATCATCAATCCCATGCGTAGGGATCCCTCCAAGTGAACCTCGGCTCCGACGGACTCCCAAGCCTCAACCAAGTGAAGGGCTCGAATGAGGGCATGGGCTTGCATCTGACGCTGTGCAGCCAACGGTTCCAGCTCCTCTGTCCGTAAACCTTTGGCTTCGTTTTCTAATACGGTATTCATCGCTTCTGTTTATCGTTTGTAGTTCGTTTTGTTTGAACGGAGATCGCTCTTGTCGATCGTCTCCGCACTCCTCCCGCACCTCCGTGCCTGCCCCCAATGAGGTCTCCCTATACCACAAGGAGACAAATTGCGGATTCCAAAGGGTTCTCCCTCTGAAATCCGCAACCGATTACAGCCCCTTGGGCTTAATACTATCGTCTACCCCTTCCGTGCATTGGATCGTTCAACAAAGGGCACAAAGGGTGATTCCTCTCCCACATTCCGATAGGCCGGACGAATGATGCGCTTGCTGTCAAAGTTCAGCTCCTCGATGCGGTGCGCTGCCCAACCCGCAATACGGCTCATGGCAAACAAGGGGGTGAAGACGGCACGGGGCATCCCGATCATCTCGTAGACAAAGCCCGAATAGAAATCGACGTTGGCACACACTCGCTTGTTGACTTTATTGCCTTTGAAATCCATGAAAGTCTCTATCGCACGCTCTTCCAAGAGCTCCAAGAAGGCAAACTCCTCCTCACGCTGCTTCTCTTTGGCCAAATCGCGTGCCATCTCTTTGAGCAGCAACGCCCGCGGGTCGGAGATCGTATACACCGCATGACCGATGCCATAGATCAGTCCCGCATGGTCGTAGACCTCTTTGCGCAACATACGGTGCAGGTAGTCGTCGATCTCGGTTTTATTGGTCCAATCATGAATATTCTCCTTGAGGTGAGCAAACATACTGGCCACCGCCAAATTGGCTCCACCGTGCAACGGCCCCTTGAGCGATCCGATGGCTGCGGCAATCGACGAGTAGGTGTCGGTTCCCGACGAGCTGGTCACGCGCACCGTAAAGGTGGAGTTGTTACCTCCGCCGTGTTCGGCGTGCAGCATCAACGCCAAATCCAATGTTCGTGCCTCCAGATCGGTATATTCGCCCTTGAGCATGTGCAGGAAATTCTCGGCCATCGACAGATCCTCCTTCGGAAGCCGAATGTGGAGCGATCGCCCTAAATTACTATGCCGCAAGATATTGTAAGCATACGCAATGATGGTAGGGAACTTGGCGATCAGATCCACCGACTGGCGCATCAGGTTATCCCGCGAGGTGTCGTCCGGATTGTCGTCAAAGGTATACATCTCCAGCACACTGCGTGCCAGAATATTCATGATATTCTGTCCCTCCAAGTCGAGGATATTCATCTTGGTCTTCTGTGCCAAGGGCATCGACCGATGCAACATCGCGGTAAAAGCCGACAACTCCTCCCGATCGGGCAGATACCCCGACAAGAGCAGGAAAGCCGTCTCTTCATATCCGAAACGTTTCTCTGCAATAATTCCTCGCACCAGATCCTCAACATCAATACCGCGGTAGATCAACCTTCCCGGGATGGCCTTCAGCCCCCCTTCAGGTAATTTCTCATATCCCACCACATTACCAATCGTGGTCAGCCCTACCAAGACGCCGGAATGGTCTTCGTTGCGTAATCCTCGTTTGACATTATATTTGATGAACAGATCATTGTCAATGCGACTTGTGGTCTTGATCGACTCCGAAAGTCGTTTAATGATACACTCTTTATCCATCCTCTTTCGCGTTTAAGTAGGTAATTAAGCACAGTGTGCTATTTATCAGCAATAGTGCCATTCATATATTAGGCTTATGCCGTGGTATGATGGACTAATTCTTCTTTCAGGCTCCTTGAAAATCACTCCATGATCCCTCTCTGCCGCCCTCGAAGTCGACTTCGACGGCCAATTGGCAACCTTTCATCACAAAAACTTCTCTGCGAAGAGGGGGGAGAGAATCCAGCACCTTGCAACGTCACCAAGCGCTCGCCCATGCACGCTCGCCTTGTTGACCGACATTTTGGGACACCACAAGGGGTGCAATTTATAAAAAAATTTCCAAACATAAATCATCGCACAGGATTCACAACGATTTTTTAGCACTTTGTTGAAAGATTAACAAAAGAAAAGGGGGACTTGCCCTGCGCTGTGCCTTCTTTCAGGAGGGGAGCCCTCGGGGTGTGGAACAAGTTGCTTTTCGGAGCGATTTGCGATCCCAAACGACTTCAGAACTGCGTCTACCATGCACGCCTTAGAAGTAAGCAACCGGATGGTGCTCGATAGCACCCAACAGAGCATTCGCCAACGAGCTTGCGCCCAGACGGAAACGATCGGGCACCAGCCACTCCTCACCCAAGATCTGTGCCACAATGGTATAGTAGAGCGAAGCATCTTCCGGCGTGGTGATGCCTCCGGCAGCCTTAAAGCCCACTTTTCGTCCGGTTTGCGCGGCAAATGCGGCAATCGCCTGACACATCACAACCGCCGCCTGGGGCGTAGCAGCCACCCGCTCCTTGCCGGTGGAGGTCTTGATGAAGTCGGCTCCGGCCATCATCGCAATCAGGGAGGCACGCCAGATGAGTTCCGGCTTCGCCAAAATCCCCGACTCCAAGATCACCTTTAGGGTCACCTCTTCGCCAATCTCGTTGCGTAACATCTCGATCTCGTTGCCCATCAGGTCGTACTCTCCATCGAGCATCTCGCCCAGATTGAGCACAACGTCGATCTCGTCGGCTCCGTTCTCCACGGCCATCGAGGCCTCCAGCATCTTCACCTCCAGATAAGTCTGCGAAGAGGGAAACCCTCCGGCTACACTGGTGATCGCCAATCCCGAATCATCCAGCGCAACACCGACCGTCTCCACAAAGATCGGATAGACACACACCGAGGCCACATTGGGCATCTGCGGAAAGTGCTCCCGCAAGGCCGCAGCACGAGAGGCAAAAGAGGCGACGCTCTCATGCGAATCGGTAGACCGTAGCGTGGTGAGATCCAGCGAACCAAAACAACGTCGCCATACCGTTTCGTTCAGATGGGCAGAAACCTGGGGTCGAATCTGCTGCAACAGCGACTCGACCTGCTCGGCCGTAGGAGCCGAACCGAATTTTTGAAGATGATTACTGTACTCCATCGTTCAGATTTTTAAGCACCTCAGTGAGTTTATATTTGATCGCTCCGCAAGCACGATCTCGCGCTCTTGCTCCTCCATGGATCGGGAGCCTTCGGATTGACAGTAAGAACAAAGGTAAATATTTTTCAATGGTTAGAGCCTTCCTCCGCGCATGGAGGAAACCCCCTTACTCCTCATGGCGAAACAGTACGGGAGCCAACTCATCCAGTTTATTGATGTAGGTGATCTCGATGCCTCGCGGTGGCTTGGCCAGCGTTTTACGCAAATAGCCCGAGACGATGATGCGTCGAAAACCGAGTCGCGCCGCCTCGCTGATCCGCTGTTCGCTACGGGGTGCGGGACGTACCTCTCCCGACAACCCGATTTCACCGGCCAGCGTGGTATGAGGGTCAATCGGACGATCAAAGGTCGAGGAGAGCACCGCAGCCGCAATACTCAGGTCGAGCCCCGTATCGCTCATCTTGAATCCACCGGCAAAATTCAGAAATACATCTTTCTGATACATCTTGAGCCCCACGCGCTTCTCCAGCACAGCCAACAACATATTGAGTCGTCGCGAATCGAAACCGGTGGCCGAACGCTGAGGCGTTCCGTAAGCCGCCGTGCTCACCAACGCCTGGGTCTCAATCAGGTAAGCGCGCGCACCATCCACCGCAGCCCCCACGGCAATGCCACTCAAAGGTTCGTCGTAATGGGTCAATAAGATCTCCGAAGGGTTGCTCACCTCCCGAAGCCCCTCGTCCCGCATCTCGAAAACCCCGATCTCGAAGGTGGCTCCGAAACGGTTTTTCATGCTCCGCAGGATCCGATAGATGTTGTTATTATCCCCCTCGAACTGCAACACGACATCCACAATGTGTTCCAGAATCTTGGGGCCGGCAATGATGCCGTCTTTGGTGATGTGACCGATAATGAGGATGGAGGTTCGCGTCTGCTTGGCATACTTCTGCAACAACGCAGCGCACTCCCGAATCTGAGAGACGCTCCCCGGTGAGGAGTCGATGGTTTCGGTATAGATCGTCTGGATGGAGTCGATCACCACCAATTCGGGCGTCTGTGCCGTGATCTGCTGAAGAATCTGCTCCAAACAGGTTTCGCTATAAATATAGCACGCCTCGTTGCGGATTCCGATGCGTTCCGCACGCATCTTGATCTGCTGGGGCGACTCCTCCCCCGATACATACAATGTGTCGAGTTGGGAGTGCAAGGCCAACTGAAGACTCAACGTCGACTTGCCGATTCCCGGTTCTCCGCCCAAGAGCAAGATGGAACCCTTCACCAAACCGCCCCCCAATACACGATTGACCTCCTCGTTGGCCAAGTCGGCACGCACAAAGTCCTGTTGCTCGATCTGTCGCACCGGTTGGGGTCGGCTTCGCTCCCCCTCAGGGAGAAAAGAGGCAGCGTGCGTTGTCTCCTTCTGCACCAACTCCTCGACCATCGTACTCCACTCGCCACACGAAGGACAGCGACCCACCCATTTGGGCGACTCGTATCCGCAATTTCGACAGAAGAAGGCTTTTTTCGCTTTCGCCATATTAGAAGAGGGTTCGACACACTGTGCTTACTTAATAAACAGACGATAGATGTCGTTCCACGTCGCAAAGATCATCAACGCAAAGAGAAGCATCATGCCCACAACCTGCGCCCGCTCCAAGAACTTATCGCTTGGGCGACGCCGTGTCACCACCTCCACCAACAGGAAGAGCACATGACCTCCGTCGAGTGCCGGAATGGGCAGAATATTCATCACAGCCAAGACAATGGAGAGAAAAGCCGTAATGTTCCAAAACTCCTCCCAACTCCATTGACTGGGGAAGATACTTCCAAGCATCAAAACGCCACCCAATGATTTATAGGCCTCGGTTTCGGGCATAAAAATCAGCTTAATCTGTTTGGCATAGCTGCTGATCTTTTCTCCCGTACGGTGAAAACCGGCCGGAATCGACTCCAGCAAGGTGTAGTGACGCGTCGTCAGATTGAACATCTGATCCATCGGAGTCAAATACACCCCGATCTTCCCCTCAGCGGAAACGGCTACGGATTGGGTCATCAGACGTGTAATGCCTGCCGAATCGCGCATAAAGCCCAGTTCGACGGTGTGTGAAGCCGATTGTTTGAGCGCCTCACTCAACTGATCGTAATACCGCATCGACGTCCCGTTGAACGAGACAATCGTGTCGCCCTTCTGTAAACCCGCCTGCTGTGCCCCGCTCTTGGGCTCCACATCGCCGATCACAAACGGGATGCGCACCGACACAAAGTCGGGAGAATCCAGCAAACGAGGCATCACCTCCTGTGGAATGGCAATCCGCACCGGTGCCCCCTCGCGCTCTACGGTGACATAGGAAGCTTGGTCAAACGCAATCATGGGCAGGATCTGTTTGGTGTCGTGCACAGGCTCTCCCGCCACATCCAGAATGCGATCTCCGTCGCGGAATCCCAACTCCTCGGCCACTTCGTTAAAGGTATAGCCATACTTCACATTCTGGTTTTCCAGATAGGTATCCCCCTTGAAGTAGCTCAGCCCCATATAGATCAATAGCGCCAGAATCACATTCATCACAACCCCGCCGACCATAATCAGTAGACGTTGCCAAGCCGGTTTCGCACGAAACTCATAGGGTTGTGCCGGTTGTTTCATCTGCTCCTTATCCATCGATTCATCAATCATTCCGGAGATCTTCACATACCCTCCAAACGGAACCCAGCCAAGGCCATATTCGGTCTCGCCGCGTTTGAATTTAAAGAGAGAGAACCAAGGATTGAAGAAGAGATAGAACTTCTCGACACGCGTCTTGAAGAGCTTGGCAAACAAGAAGTGGCCGAACTCGTGGATGAGGATCAGAAGCGAAAAGCTGAGAATAAATTGCACAATTTTAATGAGAATATCCATAAATCATCAGTTTAAGCACAACGTGCGATTGAATGTGTAAGACGATCGACACCCCTCGTCGGGCTGTCTTTGTTCAAAAACAGTTTTGTATTGCATTTTGGCTCTTCTCGGTCGCTTCATCGGCGATGCTCGGAGCCAAAGCTCCTCGGATCTGCGACAACGCCAAGCATTTAACAGAGCAAAGTACGCGCCAAGGCTCGTGCCTCCAGATCGGTCTGCCGATACTCCTCCAAGGAGGCGCAAGGGCGGATCTTCGACAGCTCCAAGGTTTGACGATTGATCCGCGCAATCTCGGTAAACCCGATCTTTCGAGCCAAGAAAGCCTCCACCGCTACCTCATTGGCGGCATTGAGAATGGCACCCGCATTCTCTCCGCGGCGCAAACACTCGTATGCCAAACTCAGATTAGGGAAGCGTTCCACGTCCGGAGCTAAAAATTCCAGATTTCCCAATGCACAAAAATCGACCCGCTGCCCCTCCATCGGGAGTCGTACGGGATAGCTCAGGGCGTATTGAATCGGGAGGTGCATATCGGGCGTGCCGATCTGCGCCTTGATCGCACCGTCACAGAACTGCACCATCGAATGGATCACCGACCCCGGGTGGATCACGACCTCAATCTGTTCGGGTCGCAGACCAAAGAGCCAACGCGCCTCGATCACCTCAAACCCTTTGTTCATCAGCGAGGCCGAATCAACCGTGACCTTCGCACCCATACACCAATTCGGATGGTTCAGAGCCTCCTCCACCGTCACCTTCCGCAAATCAGAAGGCGATTTATGGAGAAAAGGGCCTCCCGAAGCGGTCAGAATCACCTTCTCCACCGCCGTATGTTCTCCGGCCAAACATTGAAAGATGGCCGAATGCTCCGAATCAACCGGCAGAATCGGTGCATGATGCTCCACCGAGAGGCGGGTGATGATCTCTCCGGCCACCACCAAACACTCCTTGTTGGCCAAAGCGACCCGCTTGCCATGCCGCAGCGCACTGGCCGTGGGGAACAGACCACTGTACCCTACCAAGGCCATGACCACCGTATCGACCTGCTCCGAGGCCACCACCTGCTCCAAGGCTGCTTCACCGGCATACACCTTGATCGGGTAGGCCGCCAAGGCCTCTCGAACCGCCCCATAGTGCGCCTCGTTGGCAATCACTACGCTGTCCGGATCGAACTCCAAGGCCTGTGCCACCAACTGCTCCCAATGGTTGCGAGCCGTGAGCACCGTCACTTCCAAGCGTTCCTTGTATCGACGTACAATATCCAGCGTCTGCGTCCCTATGGAACCCGTAGACCCCAGAATGGCTAATCGTTGCTTAATTTGTGTCATCATGCTATCGCCTGAGGAGATGTTGTGCTCGCTTCACGCGCTAATTATGTATTAACGTGAGTTTCACGAATCGGAAACCTCACAATCTAAAGTAATTTCAAAGAATGCTTGAGTCCCTTTGGTCACGGTATATGTCTAATGTACCGATGTGTTAATGGCTAAAAAACGATATAACCCTCCGGATCGACCGGTGTGCCGTTATACCACAACTCAAACTCAAACGGGCTCTTCACCGATCCCGAACCTGCAACCATGCCGCTATACCCCACAATCTCTCCGATCGACACACGATCGCCCGTCTTTTTCAACACCTTGGCATTGTGACGATAGACGGAGATCATATTGTTGGGATGTTGGACGTAGAGCACAAAACCGTCGTCGGGACTCCAAGCCGAAGAGATCACCGCCCCCTCCATCACCGCCATCACGGGCTGATTGTCGGGAGCTGTAACCGCCACGCCGTAACGATTGTCAATCGGACTAAACTTCTGGGTCACAATTCCCTTGATCGGGGCAAAGAGCTCCAACGCATTTCGTAAGTTCTTGCGTGCCGCCTCAGGGTCGCTCAGGCTGTACGGAGTTCCCGATCGCTCCATCTGACGTCGCAACAACGAGTCCTCCACAATGGCAGCCACGGCCGGACTGCTACTGCGTAACAGCGAGTCGGAACGCTGAATATCGTTTCGGGTTACCGGATTCTTTCCGGCCATAATCAACGCCACATTATCGCTGTATATCTGCATATTATGCAGCTCCTGTTCCAAGGAGTCGAGGCGCATGATGTTTTCGACCAGCAGTGCCCGCGATTTGTTGCCCGGATACCCGGGAATCAAATCCAAAACCGGGGTGTAGGCAACCGTCAAGGTGATAATCACAAACAAGATCAACACCAATGCGATCACTCCCGCCAACAGATTCAACGGACTGATGTACATATACCACACCTCCTCCTCGGTGTGCTGGTTGCGCACACTGAGGCGATGCTTTTCCCGCATATTATGCAGAAAATAGGTAACGTTTTTTCTGAAATTCATAGGCTTCCTTCGATTCCTAACGGACAAAGATAATCATTTCCTTCTCATTTTGCCACGCGCCACGGCTGAAAAACAGGCCCTGAGACAAAGTTCCCCATCGGGATTTAGGGAAAAACGCATTGATGGAGGCTTTATTTTCAAGTATTCCCAAAAATCCATTTTGAAAATAGTGAATTCGGTGTAAATTTGCATAGCGTATATTGTGTAGTATATGCCGACCGGATCTATGGAATAGTCCGGTCTATCTGAAATCAGAACATGGCATTCGTTGCCTCAATGTAAATCTAAGTAATGGTACAACCTACTCTTTTGGTATTAGCTGCCGGCATGGGATCGCGCTACGGTTCACTCAAACAGATGGACGGCATCGGCCCTCACGGTGAAGCAATTATCGACTACTCGATCTATGATGCCATTCGTGCCGGATTCGGACGGGTGGTTTTTGTCATTCGTCAC
>JAQUZZ010000036.1 GCA_028691095.1 Alistipes sp.
GGCCATTCCTGAGGCTCCATCGCCGCAAACAGAGCCTTAATTACCGCGGTAAAGGGGGAGAAAGGAGGGTTGTCGTGCGCGGTGGCGTATGGAATTGAGGCAGCGAGTCAATCTGCACGGCTAATTGTGAGGGTTATCGTGTGCGCGGGCGTGTGGAATTTGTGATTTTTAGAAAAAACTGTCACCTTTGCAAGAATCTTGCGACGGGGAGCGCGTGTTTTAGGTGGAAGCTACCCCATATTTTTCTCTCATAGCACGATGTGCTGAATGGATATAGACCATGATAAATCGAATTATAGGAATCGGCAACGCGCTGACCGATATTCTGATAAACTTGCGCGACGATCGGGTGCTTCAGCAATTTGGACTCGAAAGAGGTTCCATGAGTTTAATGGAGACCGAAGAGCAACAACGGGTAGCCGAAGCGGTGGCATCTCTGCCTCACACCCAATCTCTGGGGGGCTCGGCGGCCAATACCATTCGGGCGTTGGCTCACATGGGGATTCCGGTTGGGTTCATCGGCAAGGTGGGACGCGATGCCACGGGGGACTTTTTTGAAGCGTCGCTCCGAGACCAAGGCATCGAAGCCCATCTGCTGCGAAGTGCGACCCCTTCGGGTTGTTGTATTTCGCTGGTGTCGCCCGATGGAGAGCGCACCATGTGCACCGCCCTGAGTGCGGCACGAGAGATGACCGCCGAGGAGATTTCGACCCCTCAACTTGCCGGGTACGATTGTCTCTATGTCGAGGGCTATCTGTTGCAGGATCACACCTTGATCCGTCAGGTGATCCGTACGGCCCAAGCGGCAGGGATGAAGGTGGCGTTGGATCTGGCCAGTTTCAATGTAGTGGAGGAGAATCTGGATTTTCTGCGACAGGAGCTGTGTCCGATGGTCGATATTCTGTTTGCCAACGAGCAGGAGGCGACGGCTTTTACCGGTGAGCGGAATCCGTTGGAGGCATTGGATCGGCTATCACACCTCTGTGAAATTGTGGTGGTAAAGGTCGGGACGCGAGGCGCTTATGTAAAGTATCGCGGAAAGGTCGATCATGTCGGCATCCTGAGTAGTGCCCGTCGGGTCGACTCGACGGGAGCCGGCGATTTCTATGCGGCCGGATTCCTCTATGGGCTGTGCCACCGCCGTTCGATGGTGGAGTGCGGAACGATCGGGTCGATTGTGGCCGGACAGGTGATCGAAGTGGTGGGCACGACCTTTGACGAGGCAGGATGGCAACATATTGCCGAACTGACGCGTCAGGTCGAGGAGGGTTCTTTCCTCTTATAAGCGACGCTCTTACCGCTATGGAATGGTTGCTTCAACTGGGATATTTTGGACTTTTTGCCGGCTCTTTTGTTGCGGCAACCGTGGTGCCGTTTAGCTCAGATGTGCTGCTGATCGGAATGTTGGCAGCCGGAGGAAAGGTGTGGCTCTGTGTGGGCGTGGCTACCTTGGGAAATTGGCTGGGGGGACTGACCTCCTATTGGCTGGGATGGCTGGGTAAATGGGAGTGGATCGAACGCTATATGAGGGTGAAGCATGAGACGTTGGTCAAACACCGCGCAAAGGTCGATCGCTTTGGCTCCGGATTGGCGCTGCTTACCTGGTTGCCGGTGGTGGGCGATGTGTTTGCCCTTGCATTGGGATTCTATAAAGTCGATTTCAAACGATCGGCCTTTTTGATGCTCGTGGGCAAAGGCGTGCGCTTTGTCGGTTGGGCTCTCTTGTTCCTGTGGGGAAAGCAGATGGGATGGTAATCCGGTGGCTTTTGTCCGAGAACTCACGTTAAATTTATTATCTTTGTTCCTCAACTCAACTCTTTGATTTATGGCCGACGAAAAGATCATTTTTTCTATGGTGGGGGTGAATAAAACCTTTACCAATCAAAAAAAAGTACTCAATAATATCTACCTCTCCTTCTTCTATGGGGCGAAGATCGGAATCATCGGACTGAACGGCTCCGGAAAGTCGACCCTGATGAAGATCATCGCCGGAATTGATAAGAACTTTCAGGGCGAGGTGGTCTTCTCACCGGGTTATACGGTGGGTTACTTGGAACAGGAGCCCCACTTGGATGACAACAAAACCGTCCGCGAAGTGGTGGAGGAGGGCGTAGCCGATGTGGTGGCCTTGCTCAAAGAGTACGAAGCGGTGAATGCCCAATTCATGGAACCGATGGACGACGAGCAGATGGCTCGTCTGATCGAACGCCAGGGCGAATTGACCGAACAGATCGATCATAAAAACGGATGGGAGTTGGATGCCACCTTGGATCGAGCCATGGATGCGTTGCGCTGTCCGGATGCAGGGGAGTCGGTGCGTCATCTCTCCGGAGGAGAGCGGCGACGCGTGGCACTCTGCCGCCTGTTGCTGCAACAGCCCGATGTGCTGCTGCTCGACGAGCCGACCAACCACCTCGATGCGGAGAGCATTGATTGGCTGGAGCAGCATCTGCGTCAGTATAAGGGTACGGTGATTGCCGTAACCCACGACCGTTATTTTCTGGATAACGTAGCCGGATGGATTCTGGAGTTGGATCGGGGTGAGGGCATTCCGTGGAAAGGAAATTACAGCGGATGGTTGGAGCAGAAATCCCAACGGCTGGCCATGGAGGAGAAGCAGGAGAGCAAGCGTCGTAAAACCCTTGAGCGAGAGTTGGATTGGGTGCGCATGGCTCCGGCAGCTCGTCACGCCAAGAGCAAAGCGCGATTGTCGGCCTACGACAAGATGCTCAATGAGGATGCCAAACAGAAGGAGGAGAAGTTGGAGATCTACATTCCGAACGGCCCTCGGTTGGGCGATGTGGTGATTGAGGCACAGGATGTGGCGATGGGCTACGGCGATCGGCTGCTCTACGAACACCTCGACTTTGCCCTGCCGCCTGCGGGAATCGTGGGCGTGATTGGCCCCAATGGCGTAGGAAAGACCACGTTGTTCCGGTTGATTATGGGAATCGAGAAGCCACTGCACGGCTCATTCCGGGTGGGCGATACGGTGAAGTTGGCCTATGTGGATCAGCAACATCGTTCGATTGATCCGGAGAAGACAGTCTATCAGGTGATCCCACAGGATAGCGAATTGATTCCGCTGGGCGGACGCAGCGTCAATGCGCGTGCCTATGTGTCGCGTTTCAACTTCAGTGGCGCGGATCAAGAGAAAAAATGCGGGATGCTCTCAGGAGGAGAACGCAATCGGTTGCACTTGGCTTTGGCACTCAAGGAGGAGGGTAACGTACTCCTGCTCGATGAGCCGACCAATGACATCGACGTCAACACCTTGCGTGCACTGGAGGAGGGTCTTCAGAACTTTGCCGGTTGCGCCGTGGTGATCTCGCACGACCGTTGGTTCCTCGATCGGATTGCAACCCATATTTTGGCCTTTGAGGGCGACTCGCAGGTTGTCTTCTTCGAGGGTGGTTACAGCGAGTACGAAGAGGCGAAACACAAACGCTTGGGAGATGCCACACCGCATCGGGTGAAGTATCGCAAGTTGGTGGCAGATTAAACCCTGCGTGCATCGGCATAGCTCAGTTGCGAGAGGGGACGCAATTCCTCCGACCCGCTTGTGAGCGTTGCAGCGCCACACGGTGTACGATTGTGGGGTCTGCACAAAATGATAAATCATATACGGCACACGTTCGGTGTGCGTTACTCTATAAAATTCATGGCACAAAAACCTTCAATTCCAAAGGGGACCCGAGACTTCGGCCCCGAGGAGATGATTAAGCGAAGTTATATCTTCGATACGATAAAAAGCGTTTTCCGCACCTACGGCTTTATGCCGCTGGAGACGCCTGCAATGGAGAACCTCTCGACCCTGATGGGGAAATACGGGGAGGAGGGCGACAAATTGCTCTTCAAGATTCTCAATTCGGGAGACTATCTGCGTGGGGTCGATCCCGCGATGATCTCCTCAGAGCAGGTGAACCTCCTATCAGCTCAACTCTGTGAAAAGGGATTGCGCTATGACCTGACGGTGCCCTTTGCGCGCTATGTGGTGCAGCACCAAAGCGAGATCTCGTTTCCGTTCAAACGCTACCAAATTCAACCCGTGTGGCGTGCCGATCGGCCGCAGAAGGGACGCTATCGTGAGTTCTATCAGTGTGATGTGGATGTCATCGGAAGTCGCAGCCTGCTCAATGAGGTGGAGCTGATCGAGATCGTAGCCCGCGTATTTGAGAAACTTCGGGTGCGCGTTACGCTGAAGATGAACAACCGCAAGATCCTCTTCGGAATTGCCGAAACCCTGGGTCACGCGGATAAGATGGTCGATATTACGGTGGCCATCGACAAGCTGGATAAAATCGGCATCGAGGCGGTCAATGAGGAGTTGGCACAGAAGGGTATTGATGCGGCGGCCATTGAGAAGTTGCAGCCGATCTTGGCACTGAGCGGAACGCATCGTGAGAAGTTGGCGTGTCTGCGTCAGGTGATTGGGGGTAGTGAGACGGGGGTGTTAGGAATCGAGGAGATGGAGACCCTGTTTGGTTATGTCGAAGCGTTGGGTACACCGCTGGAGATCGAGTTGGATCTCTCGCTGGCGCGCGGTCTGAACTATTATACGGGAGCGATCTTTGAGGTGAAGGCACAGGACTTCCAGATTGGAAGTATCTGTGGTGGCGGTCGTTATGACGACCTGACCGGCATCTTCGGAATGCCCGGAATGTCGGGGGTCGGTATTTCGTTCGGAGCCGACCGGATCTATGACGTGCTGTGCGGCCTGAACCTCTATCCCGAGGAGGCTTCGCTCTCCACACGTGTTCTGTTGTTGAACTTCGGAGGAGACGAGCAGATGGCGGCGTTACGCACAGCCCAACAGTTGCGTGCGGCGGGAATTGCCTGTGAGGTCTATCCCGATGCTGCCAAAATGAAGAAGCAGATGGAGTATGCCAATCGGCGGAAGATTCCTTTTGTGGGAATGATCGGCAGCGAAGAGTTGGCGGCCGGAAAGGTGACGTTGAAGAATATGGCAAACGGGGAGCAACAGTGCTGTCCGATGGCCGATTTGGCCGGCTTTTTGAACTAAGCAACTCGACGACGACTGGTCGACGAAGGGGTGTGTTCACGAAAAGGATCAAAATGTCACAAAGAATGAAAAGGCTGTTGGGGGCGTGTGTCCTGCTTCTTCTATGGGGGGTAGGCTCTCCCGCGCTCCATGCGCAAGCGTTGGACGAGGAGACTCGAAATTTACAGAAATTGGTGCAGTTTTACCGTTATCTGAACGGTACGTATGTCGATACGGTGCACAATAAGACCCTGGTGGAGGGTGCCATTCGCGAAATGTTGACCCAGTTGGATCCTCACTCGACCTACCTCACCGCAGAGGAGATGAAGGGGGTGAAGGAGACCTTCGATGGAAGTTTCAGTGGCATCGGAATCGAGTTCAATGTGTTGCGCGACACGATCATCGTGGTCAACGTAATAGCCGGAGGCCCTGCCCAGAAGGTGGGACTTCAGCCCAACGATCGGATTGTGGCGGTCGACGACACCGCGGTGATCGGAATCAAGCAGATGGAGGTACCAAAGTTACTGCGCGGGCCAAAGGGTTCACAAGTCGATCTGCGGGTGGTGCGTTATGCCGAACCGCGTCCGCTGGAGTTCTCGATTGTGCGGGATAACATTCCGATCAATACGGTGGATGCAGCCTACAAGGTCGATGATCGCACGGGTTACATTCGCATTAACCGTTTTGCACACACCACGATGCAGGAGTTCCAGGAGGCCATGAGCCGTTTGGGAGAGGTGGATGCCTTGATTCTGGATCTGCGGAGCAATGGCGGTGGGTTGATGGATCCGGCGGTCGAACTGAGCCGCTATTTTCTGCCGGCCGGTTCGCTCATCGTGTCAACCGAAGGCATGAGAATCCCCGCACAACAGGTGAAATCGAAGAGCAGCGGCCCTTTTACCCGAGGTAAGGTGGTCGTGTTGGTCAATGAGACTTCGGCTTCGAGCAGCGAGATTGTGTCGGGCGCGTTGCAGGATTGGGATCGAGGCCTGATCGTGGGGCGTCGTACCTTTGGAAAAGGGTTGGTGCAACGGCAGTTTCCGCTGCTGGATAGCTCGGCCGTGCGATTGACCGTGGCGCGTTACCATACGCCGACCGGACGGGTCATTCAGCGACCCTATGAGAACGGCAAGAAAGAGGCCTACTATGAGGCGTTCAATCGTCGTTTTGAGGGGGCTGACTCCTCTGTGGTCGACTCGACCCAGCAGTTCCGCACGTTGCGCAGTGGACGTATCGTATATGGCGGCGGCGGAATCACCCCCGATGTGGTGGTGCCGATGGATACGACAACCTATACCCTCTATTGGAGTAATCTGATTCGGAAAGGGGTTATCAATGACTTTATTTTGGAGTATATCGACCAGAATCGGAAGCGTCTGGAGCGTGAATATCCCTCCTTCGAGGCCTTCCAGACCCGCTTTACGATCACCCCTCAGATGTTGACCCGCCTTGTGCAGATGGGGGAGGCGAAGGGGGTTCCGCAGAATGCTCCGCAGATGGAAATCTCGGCGCCTGACCTGAAGGCACAACTCAAGGCAATGGTGGCTCAAAAACTGTGGGGCGTGAATGAGTTCTACCGCGTCATCAATCGAGAGAACGACCCCGAATTTGCCAAGGCGCTGGAGGTGCTTCGCGCCTGGAATCAATACGGGAAAGGGGTGTCACAATAGCCTCTTACAACCTCCCCCATCGAAGTCGAAGGGGTCTTTTGTTCAAGAGATCGGTGGATGGATAACTTCCTTTTACTTCCCGTGGGGAAGAAGCAGGGGGGCGGTGTTTACCCCTCTTGACCTTGGGGAAACCTGCGATTCCGTGTCCTTTCAATGCCCGCCGTGGGGGAGGAAGGGGAGATTTCCACCTTCCATCTCTTCGGAGCGTCAACCCATAGAGCCGAAAATACAAAGAGAGCCCCTCAGACTGACTGAGGGGCTCTCTTTATGAATGGACTGAATCTAAAATCCTGTGATTTATAACGTCTTTATACGGATGTTACGGAATTTAACCAAGGAGCCGTGACCCAAGAATCCGATGTGACCCTTTTCGTTCTTGAGACCCGGATGATCTTTATGATCCAGTGTCCCATCCTTGCTGGCTTCGGCAATGTTCCCCTCCGTGATGACGGTGCCGTTGAGGGTTACGCGAATCTCATTGCCTTGGAGCCGAATCTCTTCGGTGTTCCACTCTCCGACCGGCTTGAGGTATCCGCGTTTGGCGGCGATGACTCCGTAGACCGAACCATGGTATTGATACTTCTCCAGTTGGCTGTAAATGGGGGATTCGTTATCCAAAACCTGAATCTCCATCCCGACATAGGCGGCATCACCCTCCAGCGGAGCGCGAATTCCGATGCCGTTGTTGGCACCCTCGGTCAGCATGAACTCGAAACGGAAAACGAAATCCTTGAACTCCTCTTTCGTGTAGAGGTTTCCGCCGCCGCCATTGCCCGGGTAGAGGGCGATGGCACCCTCCTCCGAGACATAGTCGCGCGTGTTACCCGTCCAGTTGTGCATATTCGTGCCGTCATAGAGCAGCTTGAAGCCGTCGGCCTTCTCTTCGGCCGAGAGCTCCGTGGCTTGCGTGGCGGGTAGCTCTTTGATGTAGAGATTGCGGTATGCAACTCGACTGCCATGCGCCTGAAGCTCGATCTGTTCGATCGGGAAGATCGGTTTCGAGCGATCCCAGTAGTTTTCTAAGATGACGTTGTCACCACCTTCTCGCCATTGAGTACCACCGTCACACGGTCGCCCACCATCTTGATGTAGTAGGTGTTCCATGCTCCGACCTTGTTGTCGGCTACGTGGGAGGGTTTGCTGGGATTGACCTGGTTGTTGTAGAGACCTCCTGAGCCCACCTCGGCACCGACGTTGCGGCGAGAGGTGTCCCACATCTGTACTTGCGGTGTGCCGCGTAGGTAGATTCCCGCGTCGGGTTCGGGGCCTTCGTAGAGTTTCCAATCCAGATACATCTCAAAATTACCGTAATCTTTTGCGGTACAGATGTTGTTGAATCCCGTGCCGGTGAACTCCAAGAGCCCCTCACGGACAACCCACTCGTTGCGCATGGTGGCATCGGCCTCTTTCTGCCGTTTGGCCAACTCGGCGGGTTTCATAGCGGCCCGAGCAATCGGGTTCTCAATCAAACCCTTCCATCCCGTAAGATCTACACCATTGAACATCGAGACAAAACCCTCATCGGTCGGGAGCGAAGCCAAGTGCTTGGCGACCTCCTCTTTCTGGTAACCGCTATCTTTGTCCTTATTGGCTGCTACGGCTTGGTTCAGCAGTGCGGTGACGGCGGAACCGTAGTACTCCTTATGAGCCAGGGCGGTGCGAATGACCGCCATCACGGCAGCCTGACGTACCTCAGCTTCGGGTGCCTCCAAGTAGCCACCGGCCAAAATCAAACCTTGGAAACATTGATTCTGCTCCACCTGTTGCAATGCCGCGCTTTTGAGTTTGGCAGACAGGGAGGCGAGTGCGGCGTTGGTGCGGAGGGTTTCCAGCAGATCCTCGATCTTCAGTACTTTGTTTTCGGAGGTCATGGCAGACTGGCTGACAATCTGGAGATAGGCCTCGGCGGCACGCGCTGCATAGTCGGCATCCGATCCCTGCGCAATCGAGAGCAGCGTCTCGGCTGCGGCCATGCCTTTGAGGTTCAACAGGCCGTAGAAGGCGTTGTCTTTGTCGACCTGAGAACGCGCTGCGGAGAATCCTTCGGTGATGCGCTCCATGGCTCCCGGAAGGTCGGCTTTGGCCAATACACCATAGTAGAGCGTTGCTTTGGAACTATGTTGTGAGAGGAACTTCTCAATCTCCTCCCGTACTTGGGCTTCGGTAGCTTTGCTCTCGGCAATCTCTTGCTTCAGTGCCATAACCAAGGCGTCTTGGAGGGCAAGGGTCTTGGGATCCTTTACGGAAGTCTGTTTCTCCAGAAGCGTGCAGAGTCGCTCCCGACTGGCAGCACCCACCACTTGAGGCAATGCTTCGCAAGCGGCTTGCGCAAAGTCGTCGTTCGACGATTCGGCAGCGGCAAAGATGACGTTGGCCTGATCTTTGGCACCCCGTGCGGCAAGCAGGTGCAAGCCGCGCACATCTTGATTCTTCGTGACAAGCGCAGCGGCTACGGCGTTAATGTTTCCCTTGTATGCCATCAGGCAAGCCTGTGCTGCTGCCGCATTCTGCTCCTCTTGAGAGGTCATAACCTCGGCAAGGGCTTGCGGAACCTCAGCCCCTCCGAGACGGG
>JAQUZZ010000037.1 GCA_028691095.1 Alistipes sp.
AAGTCCTTAAATCAATGCTATTAAATTCTTCGCTCCAATTCGGAGTACAATAAACGCTTTTCATTTTTAAGCAGTACAAATTAAATCCGTCTCCTTCCTTGCAAAACATTTCTGAACCCTTCTTTACCCAGATTTACCAAATCAATTATTAGAAGTTAAAGTACAAGATTCGCAAACAATAGACTTAGGTAAATATTCTCCTGAATTTGAAGAAGATATATACAAAGATTTAGGAATAACTACTTTTGATATACGTTATCTTATCGCTCTTACTAATCCAAATACAAATATTGTCGAAGGTGTAATTTTAATGTCAGGAAAAGCCTTGGGAGAACATTATACTTACGTTAGTGATACAAGTTATAAATGCCAAAGGTCTATCCCTATGAGTTTTTTCTCCTCAATAAAAGGCAAATGCGTTGTTAATCCAGAATGCCAAAAGCCTCTTTGACTGCAATATTTAGGCGATTTTCGAGGTCTATTATATCATCTTCAGGGATTGAATCGTCGTTTAATTTCTTTACTAAAGAGATTATTTTAAGCGATGCTTTGGAATTTGGATCGGGTATAGGGTACTTTTCTATATACTGAGATAAGTACCTTCTTCTCCCAGAATATAATTTATTATTAAAACAAAGGTCATGATACTTAGACATTAATTCTGAATTTGCCACACCTTGAATTAACAATAATAGATTTTCCTCTTCTGAATTCTGAGCTACAATCCAATAGCAATTACCATTAACAATTGCACCGTTATTATCATAGTAGAAGCGAGGTTCTAAACTAATATCAGGAAAAACGAGTTTAGGCATTTTCCATAAAGCAGGATTTTGAGGAACCCAAAGTTCATACCATTTTCTCCCACCTTCAATAAGATATTTTCGAGTCATTAAAGTCTCTTTATGATTTTCAAAAAAAACTTTGGCTTTTGGATATTGTTCAATATCATAAACTCTTCTTTTTCCATTGTCATCATAGTGAGGATATAAAACTACATCAGATGATTTACAGCTTAATTTCCAACGTTTTATATTTTCTTGAGAAATTAATTTACGAAAAAAAACATCTTCTGGAATTACAGTTTCTTTTGTCCAATCTTTTATAAAAACCTTATCTGCACAAGATTTTATACCAACTCTGACTTTAAATTTCTCACCAACAAAAAAGGCAGCATTCTTCTTTATTATATCAATCCATTCATTCTCTGCTTCATCAGTCATCTGCCATATATCTAAATGATTAGCAGAATGCTTTAATAACCCTGTATTATACGAAAAAGCTTTGCCAGCAACACCATAAATGCCAGGAACATTCTTATTTAATATTTCAAATACTGATTCGGTTTGAATAATATTTGAAATATTATCATTTAATGTCTCATAGATTTTCGAGAATGTACCATTTGAGATAGCACTTTTTTTGCCGATTCTTTTTCTTCCAATAAATATTGCGGGTAAGACCGCCGCATCAAAAAGTTTTGTATCTCCTAAATCTATAACTTTTATTACTTCGTAATTGTCAAGAAGAAATTTGCGAATTTGACCTCCACTTTTCGTAGTTAAGTAACGATTTGAGGTTATAACCCCCATTATACCTCCTGCTTTAAGAGAATTAGTCATTGATATAAGAAATGGGTAATATAGGTCTATTTTTCCTTTTAAATTATATTTTTTTGCTATTAATTGCGACCTTTCTGCTCCTAAGACTTGAGTTCTAACATATGGAGGATTTGCAATAATTATATCAACCAATTCTCGCTTCTCTTGAGTAGAGAATAAATCGAGATTTATAGAGGAATCGTCTAATAAAAAATCTTCAAACTTGAGATTTACGGTTATTGCATAATTAGATGCAAGTTTTACTTTAGCATCATTGATATAATTAATATCTGTATCATATCCATATAATGAATGAGGTAAATTTTTACTTTGCAATAAATCATCCATGGCAGAAAGTAAATTACCATTACCACAAGCTGGGTCTAATACTTTAAGAAGGCTATTTTTTTTTTCTAAAGAATTAAATATTTGGCTTGCGAGAAAATCGGCTAATCCTTTAGGTGTAAAAGTAGCTCCAGTTTCTTTTATTTTATTATTTACCATCTTAACCATATTCAGCTACGAAGGTACGCTTTTTTTGATTACCCTAAAAAAAAGTTATAGCTTTTATTTTTTTTTGTGGGGGCGCAAAAGGGGGCGCAATTATTCAATATAGAGCAAAGCATTTATTTTAAAGGGTTTTCGAGGGATTAATAAGACTCTAAAATTGAGTAGCTAAAAATAGAACATTCAGATTATCAACAAGATAAGCCGTTCGCCCCGAACCTCAACTTCTTCGGAGAGGGAAACCGGAAGAAGACGTCTCGGACTCTTCGATTTTTGTTGTAAATTTGAACCCCGCAATCGGGGTTCGGAGGCTTGTGGCGCACTTTGGCCTCACCGCCCCTCCCCTATTCCGTATCAAATTCTTGGGATCGTATGAGTCAATCCTTTTTCGCTTTCCAACACTTCACCATTCATCAACCGCAAGCGGCCATGAAGGTCGGCACCGACGGTGTGACCCTGGGGGCATGGTTCGATGTGGGCGCTCCGTCCCCTCAAAGTCCGCACTCGCTCCTCGAAGCCGATCCATCGGCATCACAGATCGAGCCCCCCCACCGCAAGGCACCGGAGCGCGCCCCAGTGGCTACTTCCTCCGCGCCCTCCTTTCCGCGCATTCTGGATGTCGGAACCGGCACCGGTCTGATCGCCCTGATGGCAGCCCAACGCAATCCGAAGGCTCAGATCGACGCGGTGGAGATCGACCCGGGAAGCTGTGCCGACGCACGTCGCAACTTCGAGGCTTCGGCGTGGTCGTCGCGCCTGCACCTGATCGAAACCGACTTCACGTTGTATGCACAGCAATGCTCGCTGCGTTATGAGCGTATTGTCTCCAACCCTCCCTATTTCGTCGATGCGTTACGCGCTGCCGACACCGCGCGCAGCAACGCACGGCACACCGACAGCCTCACCTACGAAGCACTGCTGCGCGGTGCACAACAGCTTCTCACCCCCACCGGAAGCCTATCGGTCATCCTGCCGATCGACAAAGAGCACGACTTCACCCAATGCGGACTCCCCTTGGGGTGGTTCGTGCGTCGAACACTCCGGCTCTCCACCAAACAAGGCGTTGCCCCCAAACGGATTCTGCTCGAACTGGGTCGCGGCTTTGCCGTGCCCCAACAAGCCGCCTTGGCACTACGTACTGCCGACAACCTCCACTACACGGAAGAGTACCAAAAGTTGGTCGACGCTTTTTATCTTCCCCAAACGTGAGCTGACTCCGTTTCCGTGGGCTCTCCTCTCTGTGACCCTTCCAACCCCCGCGGAGCTGAACAAAAGTTCCAAGCGGGTTATTTGAACAAGCATTTGCCAATATTCCAAATTTCTGCTACATTTGTGAGTGGATGAAGTGCCACACATCGGGGGTTCCCCAGAAGGCGGATTTTCACACGCAAGCCCCCCACCCGGTATCCCATCCCATAACTATCCCAATAGTACCCAGGTGTTAAAAAACAATCGCATGAAAAAGTTACTATGTTGTTGCGTGCTGTGTGCCGGCATGATTGCTCCGGCAGCCGCACAAGTAAAGGCCTATAAATCCGACAAGATGACCGCGGCCAACTCCGTAGCCTACGCACTTCCTCGCACCGCCATCAAGGTGCGCGTGGTGGCACAGCGGGAGAGCATCAAGGTGGGTCCCTACGCCCGCTTTGCCCAGAAATACTTGGGCGTCATCGCTCCCTTGGCCGACAAACAGCTCTGCACCGTACAGCGTGCCACCCTGCAAGGCGTACGGGAGGCTGATCCTGCCGAGGTCTACGTCTTGGAGAATCCCGACAAAAGCGCCGCTTCGCTCTATGAGCCCACCCCAGAAGGGTTGTTGGCTGTGGCAATGGAGGGCGAAATGCCGGGCGGAAATCTGCACAAACGGCCTCACGCCAAGGCTCTCTGCGGCAAGATCCAGGAGGTCTCCTATGTGCGCAACCCGACCGAATTTCTGAAAGTCCAGATCGACAAGATGGAGGCGGGCGAAAAGAGTCCGGAGGTCATGGCTGCCGCTGCGGCACAACAGATCTTCTCGCTCCGGAAACACCGGATGGATCTGATCACCGGTGAGGCGGGAGAGAACGTCTTCGGAGAGGGGCTGAAAACCGCGCTCAAGGAGATCGACCGCATGGAACAAGAGTATCTGTCGTTGTTCTTGGGCAAACAAACCCTCGAAACCGTCGTGCGGGAGTTTGAAGTCGTACCCACCAAAGGCGAGAACACGCTCATCATCTGCCGCATCTCGGATAACGGCGGCATTGTGGATGCCAGCGACTTGGCAGGTCGTCCCCTCACCTTGGAGATGACGCCGGAGCAGCAAACCGACCGCTCCCCTTGGGTCAACAAAAAGGAGAGCAAAGATCCCAAAGGCATGATCTACTATCGCATTGCCGACATGGTCAACTGTCGCGTAATGGACGGCACCCGAGAGATCGCACAAAGCCGACTGCCGATCTATCAGTTCGGAGCCATCGTACAGATGCCGGCCGCTGCCCTGAAATAACGCGAAGCGGCAGAGCCTCGGTTTTCCAATCGAATCATAACTTCAACAAGAGAGGTTCGGCAATGGGTCGAACCTCTTTTTTCTTATCCTATGACAACACCCTCACAGACGCCAACCCTCCGCATGATTCAGTTACTGCGTCGCATCAAGAAAGAGATGAACGGCGCCGTCACCGAGGCGATGGAACAGCGGGGCATCCACTATCCGTGCAACTACGGCGTGTCGATCCCCACGCTGCAAGCGATTGCGCGTCCCTATGGACCCGATCACGCCTTGGCGCAACTTCTCTACCGTCAGCAGGTTCGCGAATTGCAACTCGCGGCTCTCTTCATCGAAGACCCCAAGCAGATCACTCGGGATCAAATGCGTGAATGGGCCAAGGAGTTCACCCAAGCAGAGCTGGTCGAACAAACCATCTACCACCTGTTTCGCCACACCCCTGAGGCGTTGGAGATGGCGCAAGAGTGGATCGCCTCCCCCACAGAGATGTTACGCTACGCCGGCACGCTGACCGTGGCCTCGACGCTGAAACTCCACCCTGCAACACCCCCTCAGGCCGAGCAACTCTTCGTCGCAATCGACCGTATGTTCCGTACAACCCCTGCGGCGGGATGGTGGGGACGCTGTGGCGTCAACGCGTTAATCGAGATTGCAAAATGCAACCCCTCGCTTCGGGTGCACCTCATGGCGCAATGCTCCGCCTATGCCTCGTTCTGCGAAGCACTCGGCGAAGAGCTCCGTTGGCAACTCGAATTTCTGACGGAGAAAACCCTCCACCCATAGTCCGCAATGCCCATGGATCCCACAGAGAAGATGGACGATACCGCCCTGCGCCTGCTGAAGCAATATTGGGGCTATGAGGCCTTTCGTCCCTTGCAGCTGGAGACAATTCGTGCCGTCTGTGCCGGACAGGACACGCTGGTGTTGATGCCCACCGGTGGCGGAAAGTCGATCCTCTATCAGATTCCGGCCTTGGCTCAGGAGGGCGTATGTATCGTGGTCACCCCCTTGATCGCCTTGATGAAGGATCAGATCGACAAACTCCGTAGCCGCAGAATCTTGGCCGAAGCCATCCATTCGGGGATGCGCGCCCGCGACATCGATCGCATCTTGGACAACTGCATCTACGGAAGCGTCAAGTTCCTCTACATCGCCCCCGAACGGATCGACAGCGACCTGTTTCGCGTGCGCTTTGCCAAGATGAGGGTGTCGCTGCTGGCCGTGGACGAGGCACACTGCATCTCACAATGGGGCTACGACTTCCGCCCCGCCTACCTCCAGATCGCCCGCCTCCGCGCCCTCCAACCCGAGATGCCAGTCTTGGCGCTCACCGCCTCGGCAACCCCTGACGTGGCGACCGACATCATGGAGCATCTTCAGTTTGCAAAGCCCCATATCCTGCGGATGAGCTTCGCACGCCCCAACCTGAGCTACGTGGTACGCCACACCGAAGACAAACACGGCCAACTGCTACGCATCTTGGCGCAGGTTCCGGGCTCGGCCATCGTCTATGTGCGTACCCGCGAGAAGGCTGAGACCCTCGCACAGTTTCTCCAAGAGAAGGAGCTCTCGGCTGCATTCTACCACGGAGGCATGAGCTACGGGATGCGGTCGATCCGACAGGACGACTGGATTCGAGGCGTCGTGCGGGTGATGGTGGCCACCAACGCCTTCGGCATGGGCATCGACAAAGCCGACGTACGAGTGGTGATCCACTACGACCTCTGCGACTCCCTGGAGGCCTACTATCAAGAGGCCGGACGTGCCGGACGCGACGGCGCACGCGCCTATGCCGTCATTCTGCTTGCGGAGGGAGACCCCGAGGGCGCCCTGCGTCGTCTGCAACTGGGCTTTCCGCCCCTCGACAAGATTGCCGAGATCTATGAGGCGTTAGGCAACTTCTTAGGAGTAGCCATCGGGGATGGCAAAGGAATGGCCACCGTCTTCAACGTCTACGACTTCGCGGCCAAGTTCCACTATTTCGTCCCCACCGTACTCAATGCCATAGCCATCCTGCAACAAAACGGATACCTGATTCTCACCGACGAGATGGACAATCCGGCTCGCCTGCGTTTCATCGTTCCCCGCGACGAGCTATACCGCATTCGGGTCAACCGCAAAGCGTTGGATCACCTAATCACCCTGTTGCTGCGTCGCAACACGGGACTCTTTTCCTCCTTTGTGTCGATCGATGAGGCAGAGTTGGTTCACCTCAGCGGCTATACCCCCGAACACCTGCACGAACTACTGAAAACCCTGTGGCAACTGCGGATCATTCGCTACATCCCCGGCAGCAAAAGCCCGATGTTGATCCTCAGCGAAGAGCGACTGCCGACCGAGAACCTCCGAATCTCTCCCGAGAGTTACGCCCGACGCAAGGAGTGTGCAGAGCGACGCATCCAGTCTATGTTCGACTACCTGCACCCTCACGACACCTGCCGTAGCGTGCTCATCCAACGCTACTTCGGAGAGCAGACGGCACGCCCCTGTGGAGTCTGCGACATCTGCATCGCCCAACGAAAACACGACGCATCCCCATCGCACCCCCTGCGACGTCAGATCCTCGATCAGCTCACCGCGGAGCCTCTCACCATCCGAGAACTCACCTCGCGCATCGCGGGGAACCCGCAACAAATCCTCGCCGAAGTCACCCGATTGCTGGAGGAGAGGCGCATCGAAGAGTGTGCAACAGGGCGTCTGCAATGGATCCCTTCACAGAAGCCTTCCCCCAAGTCATAGCCTTTCGCTTCCCCGCAATACCGCCGGCCCGCTCCTCCTCCAACAGAGATGAGCGTTGAAAAAAGGCCTTGACTATTCCGATTGATCCGATAAATCCCTACCTTTGTCGTCTATGGAAAATCGTTACGCCGAAAGCATTACCAACGAAGCCTTGAGCCTGCTGCCCACGGGAGCCTTCCCGGGAGAGATTGTGGTGGTCGACACTCCGGAGGCGGTGGCTGAGGCGTGTCGCTTCCTGCAAGCCTTTGCCGTGGTGGGGTTCGACACCGAAACCCGCCCCTCCTTTACCAAAGGCATTCAGAACAAAGTGTCGTTGCTGCAACTCTCGGCCGGCGACCGTGCCTATCTGTTTCGCCTCCACCTGATCGGCCTCCCAGCCGAAGTTCGCTCGCTGCTTGCAGCACCCCATATCGCCAAAGTGGGAGCCGCGGTCACCGACGACGTGCGAATGTTGCGTCAAGTGGCTCGATTTACACCCAAGAATTTCGTGGAGCTGCAACACTTGGCCCCTCGCTACGGCATCACCGACAAGAGCCTGCGCAAATTAGCCGCCTTGGTGCTGGGCATCCGCATCTCTAAAGCCCAACGTCTCAGCAACTGGGAAGCACGTCAACTCACCCCCCCTCAGCAACTCTACGCCGCAACCGACGCCTGGGTGGGTCGCGAAGTCTATCTGGGTCTACAAAAGGCCACTCCCTTAAGCCCTTCCGAACCAACCTCCCTCTCCGAAGAGATGTAAGAAACCATCAATACGCCCCCTCGGGTTTATAGGATGGGTAGGCGGGGGCTCCTTGCGAATAAATCGCATGATGGGCTTAGTTCATAATATTTTTACTACCTTTGCCGTTATTTTGCTGGAATTTTCCCATGCGCTCAACCCCCATTTATATAGGGAGTGTAGCACGGCATCGACGCTCAAGTAAGAATCGAAGGCCACCTACCGGCGCATCAACACGAGCTCACGTTTTCCAAGGCGTCCACCGACCCTTGTCCACGGAACCCGTGTAACGACCGATCCCCACCGAAAGGCTCCAAAGCCTTAGCCCAAGAAGCACACGGAGGATCGCAGGAGAAAACACCATGCACTTTACACAAGAGGGATAGATCGGCAATGAGTCGAAAACTGACAAAGTATCTTTGGAGCGTAATAATCGGAACATTTTTTGTTCTGTATGGTGGTGTAGCCTCGGCACAACGCTCGTTGACCTCTTCCTCTAACAACACCAGGCAATACGGCACGGTTCCGGGCATGAACTCCCAAAATCAGAACCAAATGCAGTATGGCAACCTCGGAGGGGTCACCGACAACAACGAAGATGGCACGGCCGACACGACCAAGAAAAAGCCCAAAGTTCGTAAACCCTTGGAGTCCTACTTCTTCGACGACTCGGTGCGCACCCACAACAGCTTTGCTTGGAATGTCAATCTCTACCAGAATAGCCTGAAGATGATCGAGGTGGACACTTCGCTCACCGGCTTTCAGAACGAGTACCCCTATCTGCAAAATAATGTCGGCTCGGCCTACTTGGGCAATCTCGGTGCGGCTTCGATTCCGCTCGACTTCGCCCTGAGACCCAACTACCGCAACTTCAGCTTCGCGCAATCGTTCGATGCCTATCTGATTACCCCCGAACGAGCTCGCTTCTTCAACGGCAAAAAACCCTTCACCCACCTCTCCTACTTCATGTCGGGACAAACCAAACGGCTGGAAGAGAGTTTTTGGGGAACCCACGCCCAGAATATCTCACC
>JAQUZZ010000038.1 GCA_028691095.1 Alistipes sp.
TTTGGTGATTTGAGAAAAAAGAATTACTTTTGAGTGAACGAAAGTGTAACATGAGTTATTCGGCAATCTGAGAAAATGGTCGGTACGATGAAAGAGCGTCAGCCAATGATTCAATCTTTACACGAGCGTATAGCTCGAATCATTGCGGATAATCGGCAGTTGCATGGCGAGGTTCGCAAAATCATCGTCGAGCGTGACAACGCATTGGCCGCCCAACGTGAAGCTGAAGCAACGATTCGTACCTTGACTCACCGGATTGAGGTGCTTGAAACCGGAGCGGGCTTCATGGGATCGCAAGCAGATCGCCGAGTTGCAAGATTGAGGGTCAACAAGTTATTGCGGGAAGTTGACCGCTGTCTGGCATTGATGAACAAATAAGCGAGAACGAACGGATAACCCGTTCGATCCGATAAGTGGGTAAAATGGCTGCAAAACGCAAAATATCGGTGAAGTTGGCCGGAAAAGAGTTTCCGATGACCATTTCACAGGTGGACGAGGAGAAATACCGACGCGCGGCGCAGGATATTAATGCTCTGATTACACGTTATAAAACGCGATTTGTGGCCGAGCCAGAGGATTATTTGGCAATGGCCGCGTTGCAGATCGCGGTGGACAAGGTCTCCTTGGAGATGGATCGGGAGATGACACCCGAGATGGAGGCGATTGAGGCTCTCAATCGGGAGATTGACCTCTACCTGAATCGTCCACAACGATAGCGAATCGATGAATCAAAGGCTCGAAAACGAGCAGCGTTCTTTGGAAAATAAGATTTAGTAGGAACAACCCGCATGGATTCCTTTTAAGCTTTGCGAAACTCAACACTATTTACCTTGGGGTCAAGCTCAGTGTTTCAAAAACAGGCCTTACCTCTCCCTTCGGGGAGAGTTCTCCTCCCCCGGAGACGTTGGAAGTTTGCGATGTACGGCAGCCCCATCAATGACGAGATTGGAGATTCGTCAAACAAGAGAAAAGGATGTTCGTGCGGGTCTTTTTGTATCCCTGCCTCCGTGGTGCTGGAAACGGATGGAGTGGGGTCGGGCGTGTGTCCCGACAAACCAAGGTTGCAACACCCCCACGGGGGTAACGCATCGGAGGTGATCCAGCGGCTGCACCGACGAGGATACCGCCCCGTGGCTCTCTCCTGTCGCGCAACAACGAATTTTTTTGTTTAACAATATAATACATTTAACGAAACTATGAGTATACTCATTATTGTAATAATTACCGTGATCTGTGCCGCTGTCGGTAGCTATGCCGCGTTCAGAGTCACCTCCAAGTTCGTCATGAACAAGAAGGCGACCCTGCTCAAGGAGGCTGAAGCCGAGGGGGAGATGATCAAGAAGGAGAAGATTCTTCAAGCCAAGGAGAAATTTATTCAGCTCAAGAGCGAACACGATCGCATGGTCAATGAGCGCAATCAGAAATTATCGCAGAGCGAGCAGCGTGCCAAACAGATGGAGAGTACGTTGACTTCACAACAAGAGGAGTTGACCCGCAAGACCAACGAACAGGTCACCACAAAGCAGCGTCTGGATGCGCAGATCGAAAATGTAGAGCGCAAAAAAGAGGATCTGGATCGCAAGATCAAGGAGCAGAATACACGCTTGGAGCAGATCAGCGGTTTGAGTAGCGACGAGGCCAAAAATATCCTGGTGGAGAACATGAAGGAGGAGGCCAAAACGGCTGCCATGACCTACGTCAACGAGGTGATGGAGGAGGCCAAGATGAGCGCCAACAAAGAGGCCAAGATGATCGTCGTGCAGACCATTCAACGGGTTGCGACCGAGGCGGCAATCGAGGATTCGGTGACCGCTTTCAATATCGAGAGCGACGAGGTGAAGGGTCGGATTATCGGCCGTGAGGGTCGGAACATCCGTGCACTGGAGGCGGCTACGGGCATCGAGATTATCGTGGACGATACGCCTGAGGCGATCATCCTCTCGGGTTTTGATCCGGTACGCCGTGAGATTGCTCGCTTGGCGTTGCACCAATTGGTGACCGACGGGCGTATCCATCCGGCACGCATCGAGGAGGTTGTGGCCAAGGTACAAAAGCAGATCGAGGAGGAGATCGTTGAGGTGGGTAAGCGTACCACCATTGATCTGGGCATCCACGGTTTGCATCCCGAGTTGATCCGCTTGATCGGTAAGATGAAATATCGTTCTTCCTACGGACAGAACCTGCTGCAACACTCGCGTGAGGTGGCCAATCTGTGCGGTGTGATGGCGTCGGAGTTGGGGTTGAATGCCAAGTTGGCACGTCGTGCCGGTCTGTTGCATGATATTGGCAAGGTACCCGACGACGAACCGGAATTGCCACACGCTATGATCGGTATGAAGTTGGCCGAGAAATTCAAGGAGAAACCCGAAGTGATCAATGCCATCGGGGCACACCATGACGAGATGGAGATGACCAACCTGATCTCTCCGATCGTTCAGGTTTGCGATGCAATTTCGGGCGCACGTCCCGGGGCTCGTCGTGAGGTGGTGGAGTCCTACATCAAACGTCTCAAGGAGATGGAGGATATGGCACTCTCTTACCCCGGAGTGATGAAGACCTATGCCATTCAGGCGGGTCGTGAGTTGCGCGTGATTGTGGGCAGCGAGAAGATCACCGACCAAGAGGCCGAAAGCTTGTCGCACGATATAGCCAAGAAGATCCAGGATGAGATGACCTATCCGGGACAGGTGAAGATCACCGTGATTCGCGAAACGCGTTCGATCAGTTATGCCAAGTAACGGATAACCGCTCAACGGCAGAGGTCGTGTACGATCTCAAGGTATACGACAAGAGGAGCTCCCGGTTGGGAGCTCCTCTTATATTTTCAGGAAAGATGAACGGAGTCGTATAGATGGTGACCGGTGCTTGGCCGTGATTGGACTCAGCAAGTGTCGGATCGTGTCCGAGCGATCGTTTAGGCGAAGAGTGCCGCTACGCGATCAGCAACCTCCTGAGGATCGGGGTCGATCGGGAAGACGATGGAGGGTTGCAGGTAGTGCAATTTTTTACCCTCTTTCATTCGTTTCTCTCCGCCACCGGTGATGTTGAGCATGATGACCTTCTCCGGATCAATACGCCCCTCTTTGACCTTATGGATCAGCGTGGCCAAGGCGATGCCGGGAGCAGAGTAGATGTCGATGCCTTCGGTCTCGGCGAAGAGGGCTTTGGCATCCCGTGCCTCTTCGTTGGTGGCGATCAGCACGTCACCCTCTGTGTCGCAGAGGGCGTCGAACAGACCCCCTTGAATGCTGTATGGCGGTTTGCGGTTGGATAACACCTTGGCGTCGATATACTCGACGTCGATTCGTGCTTGGTTGTCGTCGTAGGGTAACATGGCGCGAGAGTGAGCTCTCCACGCATGATACATGGGAACGAAGGGGGCATTCTGCGATACCATCAAACGCATCTTGTGATTGCCGAAACGTCCGTCCTCGATCAGGCGCAGGTTGGCCTCCCAGGCAGCGATGGCTCCTGTGCCACTGCCCACCGCTTGGAAGTAGTAGTCGGGGATGCGTCCGATGGCCGTTACGGCAGAGAGCACCGTGGTGGCCATGCCGTCGCGACGCGCGATGTTTTTGGCTCCCCCTTCGGCAAAGAACTTCTCAGACTGGAGGGTTAAGTTGCTCAGATGAATGGCATCGAAATAGTCACCTCCTTTGGCTGAGGCAATCAATTTGACACAGTCGTTGAGGGGGGCATCGAACCACAAGGCGTCGAGGTTATCCTCCGGAACGCTGAGTAGCAGGGGAATCTGATTGTCGGAGCAGACCTTGGCGAAGGCGCGTGCCGTGTTTCCGGCCGAAGCGACAACCAGTACTTTCCCGTGGTGACTCCCGTTGAGCCGTCCGCAGACCGAGTAGGCCTCGGTCTCTTTGAAGGAGCAGGTCGACATTCGGGCGCCGATTTCGGGGAAATAGCCGTTAAAGGTGATATAGAGGTTCTTGAGGCCAAGCCTTGAGGCCAAGCCTTTGCTTTTATAGGTGACCGGAGCACAAGAGCCCTGAAGCATCCGTTCCACGGGCAGCCAGTCGGCAAAGCGGTAGATGCCGTATTCTTCGCTTTTCGGGTTGATTTGTCGTGTTTCGTAGAGGGCGCGGATCAGCGAGGGAGCCGAGGATTGTGCGTCGTCCAAAGTCCATCCTTCGTCCTCGAAGACACGTTGAGTAGCTACATTTTGGAGTCTATACCGGGTAGCGTTTAGATTTTTCATACAAATTGTTAGGTAAGAATCAACACCGCGTGTTGTGTTTGTTTGGGAGCTATTCCATGCGAGGGTGTCGCTTGAATAGCGATGAACAAAAATAGGTCAATTTTCGGTAAGGATCAATAAATAGAGGCGGGAATAGCGGGTGCAACGGTCACAGGTTGCGCAAAATACGTCTTTATACGTAGCTTCTCGCTGGATGTTTGGGGGTGGGTGCTGCGCATCGGGGAGGGTGAAGAGGCTGTGTCTTTTGGGGTTTTTGTACAGCGAAGGCGCGTGAATGCGCGGAGGAGTTATTTCTTTTGGGTGTGGGGGTAGAAAAAGTTGTTTTCTTGAAAAATAGTTTGTATCTTAGACAAGGGTTGTATACCCTCGACCCACGGGGTGCAACGTGTGTTTCACTCGTGCGAAAATACGGAATACCCCCGTCGTATAACAGTGTAGAATTGGATCTTATGAAACGAATGATTGATCGGGATATTAGTTGGATCTACTTCAACCGTCGCATCTTGCAGGAGGCGCAACGGGAGGAGGTTCCTTTGCTTGAACGGTTGAAGTATTTAGGGATCTATTCCAATAACTTGGACGAGTTTTTCCGCGTTCGGGTGTCGGCGATGAAACGCGTGGTCGAATATGCCACCTCCATGGAGCGTGAGCCGACTGGAGCGTGTGAGCGAGATCAAGACCCTCTGGTGGCAGCCTATCGCTTGCGAGAGATTGCACGCTTGACCTACGATTACTCGATGGAGTTCGACGCCACCTTTGAAACCTTGAAACGGTTGCTGGCCGAGGAGCGGATCTTCTTGATTGATGAGACGCAACTCAATGCCCAGCAACGAGATTACATCCACACCGTCTACCGCAACGACCTAAACAGTGTCACCTATCCCCTGATTCTGACCCAGGGGGCTCAGGTGGGCGAACTGACCGATTCGAGCATCTATCTGGCGGTGAGAATGGCCAATCGGGCACAAACCCGTGAGGATTTTGCCTTGATCGAGTTGCCGACCGGAGAGTTCGATCGTTTCATTGAGCTTCCGACAGCGCAGGGCGAGGATTGCATTCTGTTTCTGGATGACATGGTGCGGTGTTGCTTGCCGTTGATTTTTGCGGGTTTGGGGTATGACACCTTCGAGGCCTACACCCTGAAGTTCACGCGAGATGCCGAGATGGCGCTGGAGGGCGATGTGGAGGAGGGGCTGGTCGAGAAGGTCGCACGAGGCGTCAAACAACGGAAAAAGGGCGAACCGATTCGTTTGGTCTATGATCGACGGATGCCTGAGGCGATGCTTCGCTACTTCGAGCAGATCTTTGTGATCGACAGCTACGACACCTGCGTGGGTGGGGGGCGTTACCACAACATGAAGGATTTGATGGATTTCCCGCATTGTCATCGTGAGGATCTGCGCTTTGCTCCGCAACCGCCGGTGGAGATTCCGGAGATGGGGGCGGCCGAGAGTCTGTTGGCGCTGATCCGTCGTCAGGATCTCTACCTGCACTATCCCTACCATAGCTTCTCCAATTACCTGCGCTTGTTGCGTGAGGCGGCACTCAGTCCCGAGGTGGAACAGATTCGCACAACCGTATATCGCTTGGCGAAGGATTCACAGGTGGTGAAGGCGTTGATCTGCGCTGCACGTCATGGCAAACGGGTCACGGTGGCGGTGGAGTTGATGGCTCGCTTCGACGAGGCCTCCAACATCCACTGGTCAAGGAAGATGCAGGAGGCAGGCATTGAGGTGCTCTTCGGCATGGAGGGACAGAAGGTGCACTGCAAATTGACCTCCATCGCGCTGCACGATGGCACGGCAATCAGTTGTGTGAGCACCGGCAACTTTCACGAAGGCAATGCACGTAGCTATACCGATGTGACCCTGCTCACCGCCAATCCCGCCTTGGGTGCGGAGGTTTGTCGGGTCTTCGACCTGATTCGTTGTCCCACACAGACGGTGGAGTTTCACCATCTGTGGGTCTCGCCCCATACGATGCGGCAAGGCCTGATGGCGCGCATTGATCGGGAGATTGCCCATGCCCAAGCTGGACGTCCGGCCTATATTCTCTGTAAGATCAACCATATCACCGACACCAAGATGGTGCGCAAGCTCTATGCGGCGGCACGTGCAGGGGTCAAATTGCACCTTATGGTGCGCGGAAACTGTTCGTTGGTTCCCTCCGAGGTGCCGAACGGGAATCTTCAGGTGCGAGGTATTATCGATCGCTACTTGGAGCATTCGCGGATCGTGATCTTCGGCAATGGTGGGGGCGACCAGGAGGAGTGCTGGATGGGTTCTGCCGATTGGATGCCCCGCAACCTCGATCATCGCATCGAGGTGTACGTTCCGGTGTATGACCCGAAGATCAAAGCGGAGCTTCGGCGTATCGTATGTTACGGGTTGCAGGACAACCAAGCGGCGCGTGTGGTGGACGGAACCGACGCCAATACCCTGTATGAGAACGGAGGTGCCCCATTCCGCTCCCAGAGAGAGCTGTATCGCTACTACCAAGCGTGCCATGATGGAGTTGCCGTGGCCGATTCCGAGGTGTTGCACGAGGAGCCGTGGGCGCAATAAGGCAAGTCGTGGAGGACAAGAGCCCGTGGAACACGATCTACAGATGGGAGCTGTAAATCCATTCCGAAACGAAGGATGGATGTTTTTTTGATTACGTTCTGAAATTTACATAGCACGATGTGCATAAACTAACCCTCATGTGCGAGAATAAATTGAACTTTGCGGCCATTGACATCGGATCCAATGCCGTGCGACTCCTGATTAAAAGCGTCAACGAGGGAGATTCGCCCTCCAAAATGACGAAAACCGTTCTGTTGCGCGTTCCGCTGCGATTGGGAGGCGAGGTCTTCCGTGACGGGGTGATCTCGAAATCCAAGGCAAAGCAGTTGTTGCGTACCATGAAGGCCTTTCGGCTCTTGATGAAGGTCTATCATGTGACCGCCTACCGCGCTTGTGCGACGTCGGCGATGCGCGATGCCGCCAATGGCGAGAGCATCGTTCGCGATATTCACAACATGACAGGGGTGAAGATTGAGATTATCGGGGGTCTGGAGGAGGCACGCATGGTGTATGATAGTCATATTTCGGATCTTCTGGATCAGAATCTGAACTATCTCTATGTGGACGTCGGAGGGGGTAGTACCGAGGTGAGTCTCATTGCGCAGGGTGCGTTGGTGGGTTCCAACTCCTACAATGTGGGTACGGTGCGGCTGCTGAGCGGCACGGTACACGAGGAGACGTTGCACACGTTGGATGAAGATCTGCAACGCCTGACCCTTGAGCATCCGCATATGCAGTTGGTGGGAACAGGAGGTAACATTAGCAAGCTCTATCGGTTGCGGGGCGACAAGCAGAGCGGGGTGTTGCTGGTCGAGGAGTTGCAGTCGATCTATCAGGAGTTGCAGTCCATGAGTTACGAGGAGCGCATCGAGCATCTGCGGTTGAATCCCGACCGTGCCGATGTCATTGTGCCCGCTGCCGAGCTCTTCCTGCGCATTGCGGGGTTGATTCACACCGATCGAATCGTGGTGCCGACCATCGGCATCAGTGACGGCATTGCCCACGCGCTCTATGTTCGTTATCTGGCCGAACAGAGCGACGAGCAGGAGTAACGCTGTGCAAATCCCTGTGGTAGATGATTTCCTGTCAATAGAGGGGTGAACCTTCTTCTTATCTCCTTCGCCTCTCCTCCTTGGCAAGGAGCCTCCATCGAATTCTGAAAACCCCATATCCGGATGTTTGTCGGATGCGGGAGCGTTCGTTGTTAAAACCCCACATTGCGATGCACTCTACTGCATCGCAATGTGGGGTTTGGATTGAGACGACCTTATGGGTCTATGCGTGATTCGTTGGGGTGGAAGGGTCGTCCATCCGATGAATCAACTGTTCTAAGCTATCTTCCCATTCGGGGATCGAGCGCCCGAAGGTGCGATAGTACTTCTCTTTGCTTAGTACCGAGAAGGCGGGGCGGGGGGCTTTGGCTCCATACTCCTCGGTGGAGAGGTGTTTTACGCGGCACGAGAGTCCGCTGTGCAACAGGATCTGTTGGGCAAAATCAGCCCAGCAGGTCGATCCTTCGTCCGAGAAGTGATAGAGTCCCCAGACCTTTGCGCCGTGGTCGGCTTTGACAATGGCAGTCATGATGGCCTCGGCCAGGTCATCGGCCAAGGTGGGCGATCCCCATTGATCGGCTACGACTCCGATCTCCTCGCGCTCGGCTCCCAGGCGACGCATCGTCTTGACAAAATTATTGCCGTAGGCACTGTAAAGCCAACTGGTGCGCAGGATCAGATGATGCGGATTGCGTGTGGCGGCCAGTTCGCCTTCGTATTTCGTGCGTCCGTAAACTCCCTCTGGAGCCGGTTGCATCTCCTCGGTCAGCGGAGCCGTTCCTTTGCCGTCGAAGACATAGTCGGTCGAGATCTGCACAAAGCCAGCTTGTTGGCGCGCACTCTCCTCGGCCAAGATTGCGACCGCCGTGGCATTGAGTAGTTTTGCCTTCTCCGGCTCCTCCTCTGCCCGATCGACAGCGGTGTAGGCTGCGGCGTTGATGACCCAATGCGGATGCTCGTTCTCGAATTTGGCGACCACATC
>JAQUZZ010000039.1 GCA_028691095.1 Alistipes sp.
AGCTTTCAAACCATTGCCCAAACGGTGGGTCGTAGAACGTTCTTTTGCATGGCTCGATGACTTCCGAAGATTAGCAAAGGATTATGAACGAAAGGTGGTGTGTTCGGAAAATATGATATACTTGGCCTTTATTTCACTGATGCTAAAATGGTTATAAATGATATTTTTAAACAGACTCTAAAAAATGGCTATTTTTGTGTCGTTGTCATTTTTGCGACAACATACATACGGGACACGGAAAGTGTTCGGGCTCTTAGCTCTCGTTGATAGAATCTGGTAAATTCAAACAACAAAAACGCAAGTGAAGACAAGAGCAGTTTTCTCGCGATCTATACGCAAAGTATAGCGTGGGGCTGTTTCTTATTTTACACTTGCAGGTTTTACCAGAACCTTATCAACCAATTCATAAAATAAGTCTTGGACCCACGCTTTTCTTTGTCTTGATGGTTTTCTTCTGAACGGAGGGAAATCGAAGAACGAGAAAAATAGCAGCTTATGACCCGATACGTTGTCTTTGATATTTATCATCTCCCCTTGAATCACGATATGGCCAGTGCCGTCATGACCGAGGAGGGTGAAAGTAATAAACGAATCCATGTATTATTGCAGATCCGAGAGGGTCGCCTTCCTCAAGATCTTCGGTACGTGTGGATGCAACAATACGATACGTTATGTAGCAAAATTGAGGCCTATTTTGATTGCCATGCCGAAGATCATTCAGAATTTCTCTCTTGGAAAAAGGGCACTGTGATCCTCCTTCAGCCCTGTGAGTCGAAGCATGGACGCCAATAACGCTACGAATGCACGCTGGAAAAGAACCGAATTAAGCTGCGGTTAATATCATATTTACGAATTGAGAAGCTGTTTTACACCACCAAGGGGTGAGAATCTTGAGATTCTCACCCCTTGGTGGTGTAATGCGTAATGCGTGCGACCGAGGAACTACCGATGGATCGTGCGTCCCGGGTAGACCAGAAGTGCCTGTTTAAGGCATTCGGCGGCGGCCAACAGGTCGTGTTGATTGATGACGTAGGCGATACGAATCTCGTCGTGCCCTAAGTAACAGGAGGCGTAGAATCCGGTTGCCGGAGCCACCATGACGGTCTGTCCTTTGTATTCAAACTCCTCCAGAAGCCATTGGGCAAAACGTTCGCTGCTGTCGATCGGCAGTTTGACGATCGAGTAGAAGGAGCCTTTGGGCATGGGGGTGTAGACGCCCTCGATCTGGTTGAGGGCTTTGATGATGCAATTCCGTCGTGCCGCATATTCGTCGTGCACCTCTTTGAAGTAGCTTGCGGGTGCATCCAGTGCGGCTTCGGCAGCCACTTGAGCCAAGTAAGGGGGGCAGAGTCGCGCCTGACCCATTCGCAGCGCGGCTGCAATAATATCCTGATTGCGGGTAACCAAGGTTCCCAGTCGTACACCGCACATGCTGTATCGTTTCGATACGGAGTCGATCATGACCACATTCTGCTCCAAGCCCTGAAGATTCATGACCGAGAAGCACTCGGTGCCATCGTAGCAGAACTCGCGATAGACCTCATCCACCATTAGGTAAAGGTCGTGACGCAACACAATATCGCGGAGCTGGGCATACTCCTCCTTGGAGTAGACATACCCTGTGGGATTGTTGGGATTGCAGATGAGGATGGCTTTGGTGCGCGGGGTGATGAGCCGCTCGAAATCCTCCATCGGAGGGAGTGCGAAGTCATTGGCAATCGTCGAGGAGATCGGTTTGATGTTGACCCCAGCCTCCATGGCAAAGCCGTTGTAGTTGGCATAGAAGGGCTCGGGGACGATCACCTCATCACCGGGATTCAGACAGATGGTCATCGCCATGAAGATCGCCTCCGAACCTCCGACCGTAATTACCATATCGTCCGGGGTGACATCGATCCCGACGCCTTGGTAGTAGCGCACCAATTTCCGTCGATAGGACTCGTTTCCCGCCGAGTGGCCGTATGCGAATACGTTCTCTTGAATGGCCTTCACGGCCTCAACCGCAATTTGCGGTGTGCGAATATCTGGTTGTCCGATATTGAGATGATACACCTTCAATCCCCGGCTTTTGGCGCGTTCAGCGAACGGCACCAACTTGCGAATCGGGGAGGGCGGGAGATAGATTCCCTTGTCGGATAGGTTTGGCATAGCAATCGAATTTAAGCACTGCGTGCTATTTGTTGGCAATTAACATATCTATACTTCAGGCATATACCGTGACGAGAGGTCTTGCTCGTTTTTTTGGGTTACTGCTTTGCAATCAACATATCTGCACCTTAGGCATCTACCCTGATGAAAGAGCCCCATTATTCTTTGGAGTTACCTAAATCATGTCATCCTGTGGCTGCATACAACTACACAGCCTTCGGAATAGGGAGTTTCATCCCGATCAGGACTGCAAAGGATACAATGTGAGGATCTTTTGTTGGGTCGAGAGGCGTAGACTCAATGGCGACGCTCCCCCCTCGATCAAGACCCAAAAAACAGTGCAAAGCTATAAATATATTTTCACAAACCGAAGTTTTGGATCAATTTGATCGGAGGGCGAGCGTGAAGCGGGGGTGTGGCCTTCGGAATCTACGGAGCGAAAATATCCTATTGCGAGGATCTGTGGAGTAGCGTGAGGATCAGGCGGGTCACGATCCCTCTTTGGGGGTCGCGCCATCTCCTGAGGCTCTCATGGATCTATTCCGGCGAATCTTTCTTATCTTTGTCTGACCAAAGTCTGAAATCACCCCTCTAAACATCGCGTGCTATTGATTTGCAATCCCTATGTCATATCCCGTGATGAAGGGTTCACTCCGTCTTTGGGGCGCTAATTTATAAAGTGCATTTTTTATCTTGACGGCCGACCTTCGGTGCGACAGAGCCGAGGTAGAATATTGATGTACGGCATTGAAAATCATAGCTATTGCATAATGAAAAAAATCATTCTTTCCGTGGTGTTGTGGTCGAGTGTACTATGCACCTTGGTGGCTCAGACCTCCTACACGCCGACGCGCGAAAATCTGAAGGCTCGGGAAGCCTTTCAAGACGAGAAATTTGGTATTTTTCTCCATTGGGGTCTGTATAGTATGTTGGCCAGTGGGGAGTGGACGATGACCAACGACAACCTGAACTACAAAGAGTATGCAAAATTGGCCGAGGGTTTTTATCCTTCCAAGTTCGATGCTGCGCAATGGGTGAGCGACGTGAAGCAGTCCGGAGCCAAATACATCTGTATTACCACGCGCCATCATGATGGTTTTTCGATGTTCAACTCCCAGTGGACGGACTTCAATATCGTGAAGGCGACACCCTTTCATCGTGACATTCTCAAGGAGCTTGCCCAGGAGTGCAAACGTCAGGGAATCAAACTCCATCTGTACTATTCTCATATTGATTGGAGCCGCGAAGATGCCGTGTGGGGAGGAACAGGTCGCGGTACGGGTCGCCCGAATCCTCAGGGCAACTGGCCCAGTTACTATCAATTCATGAATCACCAACTGACCGAGTTGCTCACCCAATACGGTACTATCGGAGCGGTGTGGTTTGACGGATGGTGGGACCAGAAACCCGATTTCGACTGGCAGTTACCCGAACAATACGCCTTGATCCACAAGCTTCAACCCGCTTGTCTGATCGGAAATAATCATCATCATACCCCCTTTGAGGGCGAAGATTTTCAGATGTTTGAACGAGATCTTCCGGGTGAGAATCAGGCGGGCTTTTCGGGACAGGCTGTGAGTCATCTTCCGTTGGAGACCTGTGAGACGATGAACGGAATGTGGGGCTATAAAATAGCCGACCAGAATTATAAGTCAACCAAGGAGCTGATCCACTATCTGGTGAAGGCGGCCGGTAAAGATGCAAATTTGCTGCTGAACATCGGGCCGCAGCCCAATGGTGCAATGCCGGACACGGCAGTTCAACGTTTACGGGAGATGGGACAGTGGTTGGCGATTTACGGAGAGACCCTTTACGGTACACGCAATGGGATCATAGAGCCTCAGCCTTGGGGTGTATCCACCCAGAAGAAGAATAAACTCTACCTCCATATTCTCAATCTTCAGGATCATACGCTCTCTATTCCGGTTGCCGCTTCACAAATCCGAAAGATCGAGCGATTTGTCGATCAGTCGCCCATCTCTTTTTCCCCGAATGGCGAAGGAGTGACCTTGGAGCTGAAGGAGATACCCCAAGAGATAGATTGCGTACTTCAGGTTACATTGAAAGAGTAGAACCCACGAGGGCGGTGTGCTTTTTGAGGAGTTCAAAAATAACTTTATGAATAATTCGTTGCGTTGTTTCGTTGCTGTAAACTCTCTTTTCTTGGATCGATCATGATACACGGGACGTTATCTCCCAAAACGACAATTCAGATTGTCGTTTGTGGGGTTGTGGTGGGGGCACTTGCCGCACGCGATTATCCGCGTGGTGGACTTTTTGTGTCCCTGCTCTTTATCGGAGGGTATCTTTTGCGGGTGGGTCGTCGTCGTTTAGGTTATATATGGCATTTGGGTCATGAACGAATGGCGCGGAGAGTCTTAGGCCTTTCGTGGTGCGGAATGCTGTTGCTGTGGATTCACGGCATGGTGGCTGCCACGATCTACTACTTCTTTTTATTGACGTTGTTGGGAGTGGATTATTTTTTTTACGATCGGAGAGACCGTCTTGATGCGGATGCCACGGCTCGGACAGCATCTTCCCAGCGAAGCGCACCGCAGAAGACAGGGGACTCTGCATCACAGAACGACCCCAACGGTTCGTCGGGTAAACTCGAGGCTCCATCCGCCGTGGAAAATCCGGTTGACGGGGGTGTGAAACTGTAATTTTTCCGATAAAAATTTGCAGATATAGAGTTTTTGGTTACCTTTGCACCGCTGAAACTACCAATACAGCCCTATTGGCCCATTCGTCTATCGGTTAGGACGCAAGATTTTCATTCTTGAAAGAGGAGTTCGACTCTCCTATGGGCTACTTGAGTCACAGTAGCGTTGCGTGTGTTGTTTGCTTCGGAAAGGAGAAGACACCATAATCAATCAGCGGATACGAAAGAACAATAAATAGCACGTGTGCTTAAATAAAAATTTTACAAAAAATGGCAAATCATAAGTCGTCTAAAAAGAGAATTCGCCAAACCGAGGTGAAAAACACCCGGAATAAATACTATCATAAAACGGCTCGTAACGCCGTGAGAGCTTTGCGTAACACGACCGAGAAAGAGGCCGCTGCTGCGTTGCTTCCGAAGGTGTCTGCCATGTTGGATAAGTTGGCCAAAACCAATGTAATCCACAAAAACAAGGCCTCGAACCTGAAGAGTAGCATTCAGATTCACGTCAACGCGCTCTAAGCCGTAATTTCGATTTACAACAGAGAGCCGTCCTTCGGAGGTCGGCTCTTTTGTCGTATCGGTATATCAGATCCAAGAAAATGAGGGGGTACATGCCCCTGTCGGGCTTACGTACCAATCTTGGCAGAGTCTCCAAGGAAGCCGCTTTGCCACGAATCGGGAAGTTGTGGATGACTCGCTACCCGGTCTAATTTGTAAATCGAATGGTCGGCCACGTATAGATTAAGGCACCACGGGCTCAATTTGGGCGGCGAAACCACCTCCCGGGGCCAGATGAAGCGTGAGCGTCTCTCCGGCTTGAATCTGCTGGGTCGAACGCTGGTAATCCTGTGCGATGCGGTCGGCATTGATGCCGTCACGAAAGAGCGTGAGGTTGTAGGTTCCGGCGGGAAGAAAATCCAACTTCAGCGCCACCTCCCGACTCGTCCATGAGGTGATGCCACCGAGGAACCATTGGTTGGCGTGTGCTGCGTGTCGAGCCATCACAATGTATTCACCCACTTCGCCCTGAAGTACACGACTCTGACTCCACAGCGTGGGAATGCCTGCAATGAAACGCGCGCACTCCTCCTCGCGTCGGTAGTTCTCGGGGCTATCGCTCATCATGTTCAGGGGTGCATCCAGCACGATATAGAGCGCGAGCTGACGGCAGCGCGTTCCCTGACTCATTGGTTCGGTGTAGTTGGGTTGATAGCCACGACGGGCACTGTTGCGCATCGCTCCCGGGGTATAATCCATCGGCCCTGCCACTTGACGAATGAAGGGTAGGGTGACGTCATAGGTCACTTGGTCAAAGGAGTTTCCAGCCCATTTCATCTGTTCCAATCCGTTCACCCCCTCGTAGTTGAGAATGTTGGGGTAGGTACGGGAGAGTCCCGTGGGTTTGTAGACCCCGTGGAAATCGACGATCAGATGGTACTTGGCGCACGTTGCCGCAGCCTGCTCGCAGAATTCCACCATCTGTTGATCGTCTCGATCCATGTAGTCGATCTTGAAGCCGCGAATCCCGAGGTTGGCATAGTGTGCACACACCTGTTCCATGTTTTGATGGAAAGCCCAATAGCCAGCCCACAAGATGAGCCCCACGTTTCGCGCCTTGCCGTAGGCGACCAACTCTGTAAGATCAATCTCTGGAACGACCTGCATAAGGTCGGCTACGCCGGCAACACTCCATCCGGCATCCAAGATGATGTATTCGATGCCGTATTCGGCAGCAAAGTCGATGTAGTGTTTGTAGGTGGCATTGTTGACGCCGGCTTTGAAATCAACGTGATAGAGCCCCCAGTCGTTCCACCACTCCCATGCCACCTTTCCAGGCTCGATCCAAGAAGGGTTCTCGATGCGTGAGGGTTCGGCCAGTAGATAGACCAAGTCATTGACCGGAAGCTCGGTGTCGCAGGTGGAGACAATGGCAATACGCCACGGGAAGGTTCGACTACCTTCAATCTGGGCAAGGTAGGACTTCCGCGTCTTGACGACACCCTGCAACTGCCTTGATCCCCCTTGCACCACCTCTTCGGGAAGCGGGGCGAAGACTCCGCGTAATTCACATTCGGCATCGGTGGGGTTGAGAAACATTCCCGGGTAGGAGCGCAGATCCGACTCGGTGATGCAGACCCGCTTTCCGCTATCCGCCGTCACCAATAGGGGCAGGAAGATCAAACGTTGACGCTCGGTTTGGGAGAGCGGAGCCACCTTGTAATGGTTCTCAAAGGTGGTGAAGTATTGATTCTCAAACGACAAATCTTTGCTTTTGGGCACACTGTAAGGGCAATAGCTCACCCCATCTTGCGCAAAGCGGAAGCGTGCCTCTTCGCGCGCAACCTGATAGGCGTCGGTGCGATGCGATACAAAACGATAGGCAGCACCCTGATCGTAAACGCGGAACTCGACCGAGACCTGATTGGCGTAGTCGATCGTGAGGGTGTTGCATTGATCGGTCAGCGTGCGATTGCGGTAGAATGGAGCCTCCACCGTGCGATTCACGGCAAGGCGGTGAATTCGTTTCGCCTTTTGTATCCCTCCCCATACCGTGCTGTCGGCGAGGGTGATGGAGATCGGCGAGGGCTCGATCAAGGCTTGACCGTTATGGCTGAGACTCCAAGTGAGTTCAGGGGTAAGGGTGACCGTCAACTGGAGTTTCCCGTTGGGGGAACACACGGCGAGCGGCGATTTTTGGCCAAAGGAGGCATGAATGAGCAGGACGCTGAGAAGCAAAAGATACCATCTTTTCATACATTGATTTTTTTGAGATAGAGGTCTTGGCAAGCAAAAGAGCGGGTGAACGGTTGCGCGCATCCAGTACGCGACACCCAAGTCCAGCCGACACTCAAACAAAGATATGGAAATCTCTGGAAAAACCGTGTGCGCACCCGGAAATTAAGCGCAGCGTGCTATCGATTAGCAACCAACGCGTCGGAATATCCGGCATATACCGTGACCCAAGGGTTCAATCGTTCTTTGAGAGTACTTAAACACAAGAGACCTCTCCCTGATCGGAAGAGCCCGAAAAGAGGTTGAGTAGAGAGCTACGGCGGAAAAGATCGAAGAAGGGAGAATTAGGGTCGTGGCTGAGGGGTAGAGGTCGGGCCAACGACCCGCAGGCGACCCGCTTTGTCGAAGTACAGTTTGTCGATGCAAACCACGCGATCGAACGAAGGCTTAGGCGCGTCAGCACGGGCATGACGGTGGTAGACGATCCATAGACTCTTACCGTCGGGCGACGCCACGATCGAGTTGTGCCCTGGGGAGGAGATGCCTTGCTCCTGTTGGGTTGTCATCAGCGGATTCTCCTCGTATTTTGTCCAAGGCCCCAGCGGATGGGGCGCTGTGGCAACCCCGATGCCGTAGAAAGAGTATCCGGTGTCGTTGGCCGAGTAGGTCATGTAGTAGGTTTTGCCACGCCGAAAGACGAAAGCACCCTCGTTGCAGCGATTCGTATCCCAGTTTACGCGCTCCCAGCCTTGGGATGCCCTCGACACAAGACGAGGCTCACCTACAAATCCCGAAAGGTCTTTTTGGAGTTGCACCACATAGTTTTCGCCACAAGCATATCCCTTCTCTGCTCCGTTTTTGCTGAAGTAGAGATAGGGCGTGCGATCTTTATCGACAAAGATATGGCAATCAATCGCCGAGTAACCAAGGTCGAACCACGGCGTATAGAGCTCCTCAAAAGGGCCTTGCGGACGATCGCTTACCGCCAAACAGGAGCGCAACTTACCCTGTTTGGGATCCAGACAACTGTAGGTCATGTAGAATCGTCCACGGTAGTACTTCACCTCCGGAGCCCAGAAAGCACCGGTGCCAAAATGGTCGGCACCCTTACGAAACAGAGCCCCACAGAATTTCCAAGTCACCAAATCGGTGGAGGTGTAGTAGTCGAATCCTTGGTCTTCTGCCGAGGCGGTGGTGCCGGTCATGTAGTAAACACCTTGGTGTTGGTACACAAAAGGGTCGGCAAT
>JAQUZZ010000040.1 GCA_028691095.1 Alistipes sp.
TCAGTATTGTAAACCAAATATTTTTAAACAGACTCTTAATGTATTGGTAAACATAAAGATACAAAATTAAATCCAATTAAACAACTGATGATCAGTATTGTAAACCAAATATTTTTAAACAGACTCTAAGCACAGCGGCATATCAGACACATACCGCGATGAAAGGATTCACTCCCTCTTTGAGGTTCCGTTGAACCTTCTGATCCGTTACGCCAAAAGAGAGGCGTAAACCAAGGATGCAAGCAACACCCCTTCCCGTTCCCTCGCGATCTCTACATCATGCGCAAGACAAGACCCGTGGCAAAGCGACGCTACGACAGAGACGCTGCATTATTTCAGCATCCGCCACAACCGGATCAATGCTAACGCAAGGCTCACAGATAGAAGGTAAACGTGTCATTGTGGCAACAGAGGAGACTGACGTTAAAAGAAGAAATTTGAGGGGCACACCGCCTCTTTTAGCCAGATCAGCGTCTCTGGGCTTTCAGGGGTGTCGGATTGGAACTCCAATTTTCCTTCGCGAGCCAACCAACCCAATGCAGCATTGAGTTCTCGATCCTTCAACTTTAGTTGCCGTTTGATTTCCGTGTATTTCCAAGGGTGGCCATCGCTAAGTAGGTTCCACACCATTCCGGCATGCAACCCAATGGTAGAGGGATTCATTGTTGTCATAGCAGTAGGTTTTAGGGTCCTTGATAAAGGACTTATACAAATATAACGAAAAGAGAATCAATTTAGTTTCTCTTTTTCTCCGAATAACTGTCCTATTTGGTCGATCTTTAACGTGAGGTTCACGGATTGAGATCCACATAACGAAAAGGAACCTTCACGTCTTCCATCCGTAAACCTCACGTTAAGGCTTTTTGCAAAAGCCCGCTGTTCTTCGATAACCCCCACCCATCCTCCCCCACACCGTTGGGGGAGGGGCTTTCAGCGGTATTTTATGAAGTGAGACCCTCAGAACGAAATATACTGCTGAAGTTGTCCGATTTTTGATAATTTTACAGGGTCAACAAGAGCGCAGTAAACAGGTCTTCTGGAACTGAAAATGCTCTTACACGAGAGCACTCACCCTATGCAACCTTAAAAACAAGACCATGGAGACAAATAAAGCACAAGAAGCTGGGATGGCGGCACATCGTCGCTACTTTGACTCGGGAGCTACGCGAAGCCGGAAGGTGCGCGCGGAGGCGTTGCGCAAATTGCAGGAGGCGATGGAGCGTTACACCCAGCCACTTTGTGAGGCGCTGTTTGCCGATCTGCACAAGTCGCCCTCTGAGGCCTACCTCACGGAGATCATGGGCGTGCGGCAGGAGATACGTACCTTTCGACGCCATCTGCGCGGTTGGATGCGGGAGAAGCGATACGCAACCCCTTGGATGCTTCTGACCTCCCACAGTCGGATTCGTCCCGAACCCTTGGGTGTGGTGTTGGTTGTGGCTCCTTGGAACTATCCGGTGCAGTTGCTGCTCCTGCCGCTGATCGGAGCCGTGGCAGCCGGAAATTGCGTCGTGCTGAAATCCTCTCCGCTGGCTCCGCACACCGAGAAGGTGTTATCCGCGTTGATTCGAGAGGTGTTTCCGCCCGAGTGGGTCTCTTTTGTGTCGGGGGAGGTAGAGCAGTTGGAGCAGTTGCTGACCTTGCGCTTCGACTCGATTTTCTTTACCGGAGGCAGTGGGTTCGGGCATAAGGTGATGCAGGCTGCGGCTCGTTATCTCACGCCGGTGACGCTGGAGTTGGGCGGGAAGAGCCCCTGTATCGTCGGTCGCCAAGCCGATGTTGCGTTGGCCGCACGACGCATTGCATGGGGAAAGTGGATGAATGCCGGACAGACGTGTGTCGCACCGGACTATTTGTGGGTACACCAATCCCTGAAAGCGACACTATGCTCCGAAATAGAACAGGTTCTTGTGGCGTTCTACGGCAAAAATCTACGTGAGAGCCCCTCATACCCTCGCATGGTGTCGCAGCAGGCCGCACAACGGATGGAACGATTGATCCACGGGTCGGGCACGATTCTGTGGGGTGGAGAGGTGGTGGTTGAGGAGCGATTTGTGGCTCCCACGCTGATTGACGAGCCAGACGAGCAGAGTCCCATTATGCAGGAAGAGATCTTTGGCCCGCTCTTGCCCGTCAAGGCCTTCTCCGAGATCGAGGAGGTTTTGAGTGCCGTGCGTTCACGGGAGAAGCCCTTGGCGCTCTACTACTTTGGGGATTCACAGGAAGCGGAGCAGGTGTTGGCAGAGACCTCGTCGGGAGGCGTCTGCATCAACGACACACTGGCTCATGTAGCCAATCTTCACCTGCCCTTCGGAGGGGTCGGTCAGAGCGGCATGGGGCGTTATCACGGACGCCAGAGTTTTGAACTCTTCAGCAACCCCCGAGCGATTGTCCGCACCGCCACGTGGCTTGATGTGCCGTTGCGCTATCCGCCCTATCCCTCGATGCAATGGCTCAAACGTTGGTTGGGATAATCCTTGATTCCCCCAGAAGCGAGATCCGAAGGCTTTGAAAGGAGAACAAAAAAAGAACGGACGGGAGTGTTTCCCGTCCGTTCTTATCTTTTCGACGCCTCTTGCGATGGGTCGATATGAGGGCTATTTCACCTGTTCAACCACCAAGTTGGGCTGTTGGGTCAATCCTGCCGGCAATAACACATACTGATCCATCGTGAAGGATTCGCCTTCGGTTGTCCAGTTTCCGGGGCCGTAAGCTCCAGCACGAGCGGGCAACGCATGCAACGGGCCAAAGGTGTTGCGACGTGTCAGGACAACCTTCAACTGGGCCGTCTCTCCTTTGGCTGCCACCTGGGTGAGATCCAACTCATAGGGAGCCCATCCGCAGACTTGGCGCGACTCCTCGTTGCTCAACTCCAAGCAACCGCCATCAAAACCATCCATCTGCACCTTCAGTCGTTCACCGGCTGCTGGTTTGGGCAGATTCTCGATCTGGTAGCACACCGCTCCCGAGTAGAAGGGTAATCCCTGCGTGCTAATATCGCCCACCTTCAAGGTTGCGGGCAGCGAGGTCAGCGTCCGTTGAATGCCCTTCAGCGAAACGCCGAAGTTACCGATCAGATATGCAGCCTCCAGATCCAGATTCCGGCTAAAGTTGGCGATCAGCTGAATCTTGTTCTCTCCCTGACGCAACATCTTGTTGGGTAAGAGAATCTTCTTGATGCTGTTGTCGATAAACCATCCGCACAAGCTGTCCTGTGCCGGCAGACGACGATCATTCACCAAAATCGTAAACCGGTCGGGCGTCTCCACACAGAAGAAGAGTGAGTCGGAGGGGACTTGTGCCACATTGAAGGGGAAGGTAAGGTAGATCGGGCCTAACAGCTTAGTGTAGTCTTCGCGATCGTAACGCTCTGCATACCAAGGCTGCAACATCTCACCGCCACGGAAGGGCAATCCGAAGTGTGTACGCACAGCGCGGTCGATCTTCAGAATCTCGGTCAACGGCTGCTCCGGTCCCTTGTTGATGTTCCAAGTTGCCACATCCAGTACACAGATATTCGGCTCCGTCAACGTATACTTGAAGGTATTGGCCAAGGGGGTCTTCGACACTACGGTCACCTGCTCCGGAGCCTTTGCAAATTCCGGTGCAGTGGCTGCAAGGGTGTAAACCTTCTCCTCGGAGGGTTCAAAGGAGGTCATCAGCACCGATCCGTTCTCCGACGTCTCTGCCGGCTGTTGCCAAACCTCTCCGGTCTTGCAATCCCAACGCGAAATGACGCCGGCAAACGGCAATTCGATCTTCACCGAATCCAGCTTCTTTGCGCGATCCATATTCATCAGCACCACATACGTACGATTGTCGTCGCGACGTACCTGACCAAAGATCTGGGGAAGATTCTTCCCTGTGGCATCGCTGACCTTCACCGTCGGGCGAATTGTTGCGTGGAGTGCCTGAACAATCGGCTCACAAGCGTAATCAACCTGAATGTTGCGCGAAGCCATCTCGGAGGGTTCCTGCGAAGGTTTCACATCCACATACTTGGGAGCATCTCCCATGAAGATGATCTTGCCTCCGGCCTTCTCGAATTTAGCCAACGCTTTGAGGGTCGATTCACGCATCGTCTCCATGTTGCCCACCAGCACGGTGCGATAGGCAGCTTGGCCTACCCGGAAGACGGGAGCGCCCTCGTCGTCTTTACCGACACCGCTCAATCGGCTCATCATCTCCTCGTCGCCGTAATCGAAGTCAATCCGTTCGCCAGCCAACCAGTGGAACAGATCGGCATATTTAGACTCCATGGATTGAATCTCCGGAGTGTTGGCCGACAAGAAGTTGAACGACTCAATGCTCACCTGACTCCATACACTCTCGATCGGGTTGACGATCAGCACGTCGCACACCGGTGCGCCTTGGTTGAGCATCACGCCCAAGCGCGAGAAGTAATCCTCGACAAACTTATACTCTTTCCACCAAGCCGATTGATAGAAGATGCTGGCCGGGTAATCACGTTTGGCCTCACCCTCCATCGTGTACCACGAGAGGTGATGACACCGTACGTTGATGCCGAACAGCGCCTGCCAGTCACCCACCGCTTTGTGGTTGGCAAAGTTGAACTGCCAACCTGTACATCCGTACAACTCGGAGAGCAACCACTTTTTGCCTAACTGACGTCCCACGGAGGAGAGTTGCTTGGGCACCCAGTAGGCATTGTCAAATTCGGTCAACAAGTCAATGCCCGGGTTGTGCATATATTCGTAGTAACGCATCAGCGATCCCTGCATGGTCACCTGACAGGTGAAACTGTTCTCATGCAGCACGTGACCCGTGTAGGCCATCTTATTCTTGTCGCACCAATCGTAGATCGGTTTGGCGTAGTTATCCAAGAACATCTCCTGCGTCAACTCACAGAAGTTCCATTTTACCTCGTTGACCCGTTCGCCATTCTCGCGCAAGAAGAGTTTTGGCAGATCGGCAGCCAAATCGCCACCGAAACGTTTTTTGTAGCTTTTCTCCATCGCCGGCGTCCACGGTGCCGTCTGTTGTCCATTTCCGAAACGGGTGAAAAGGCCGCCCCGATGCGGCTCGTCGGTGAAGATACCCTGAATGTTGCCGCCCAATCGTTTGCCACACTCTTTTTTGTACTTCTCGTGTGTCAACTCGATATAACGGTCAGTAGCCTCCGGATTCATCGGGTCGAGGTAGGTGTAACCGTTGTACCCGTCGGAACACTGTGCCGTTTCGTGCTGGAACTTCAACACGGTTTTGCCTTTGTAGGCCTCCATCTTCGATTCGGGGGTCAGACGCTCCAGATCGGAGTAGTTGATCCCGTCGAGTTTGCAGGCAAAGGCGGAGACGATCGAGTCGTTATCCCACTTAAACTCCTCGGCAGGCATCGTGTAGAGGGTGACATAGTTCATCCGATATTTCGGATTGCGCGTCACCAAACCTCCGGCACTTCCCGAAGGCCAGCGATCCTCGTCATAGAGGAAGGCCTCCATGCCGAGCTTTTCGGACTCATCGGCTACGGCATTGGTGAGTTCGAACCAATTCTTACCGAGGTATTCGGTCTTCAGTCCGACGCGGGAGTGCATAAACGCACCACCCATTCCCATCTCTTTAAATACATGAAGTTGACGAATTAGCTCATCTTTCTCCAGTCGGCCGTTCCACGACCAAAACGGTTTTCCGCGCCACTCATGGCCTGGATCTTGGAAGGTCTGATAGAGCGCCTGATCGTCCAGCGTCTCGACCTTCTGTTGCTTCTGATTGGAACAGGCACACAAGGTGCATGAGGCAAAGAGCAACAATCCCATGGTTGATTTTTTCATTGGTTTGGTAATTTTAGATTTATTGAATTGAAGTTTAGTGAATTTACCGGGCAGAGAAACGGGGTCTTTGCGGGAGGCGTAGGATGATTTTACGAGACACAGAAGCCGTGAAGATCGACCCTCGTCACCCCTCTCGAAAAGTATACCACAAAGCCGCAAAGGCATCGCAAAAAGTCCTAATATCCTACAAATTTGCACAAATTAATTGATAATATGAAAGTATCGGATGCTTATTTTTTGCAGGCGACTCAAAAGACCGGCCGTTCACGGTTTGATTCGCCCCTTTCGTACCCTTTGCGACGCGACCGATGGAACAATTCTCCGTCTGGTTTGAGGGGCGAAAATGATGTTTTTTAATTTTTTTTAATAAAAGGTATACGCATGAGGGTTTACTGGAGTTTTTTCACTACTTTTGCGCCAGTTTCTTTTTAAAAGGAATCCATTGTGAAATTTTTTTAAGTACACAGTGCTATTTATTGGTAATCAACACCTCAGTATATCAAGGATATACCGTGACGAAAGGGTGCAATCATTCTTTTCGGTCACTTGAGATTATCTGCGATCCTATTTTTGGATTGCTCGCGATGGATTCGTAACAAAGATTTTGGTATGGAGTGGTTCTATGATTTGTTTTTAGGTAACGGGATTGCCCATTCGGTCTTCATCTTGGCGATTACGATCTCTGTGGGTATCATTTTAGGTAAAGTCAAGATCGGCGGCATCTCCTTGGGTGTCACGTGGATTCTATTTGTCGGAATCATCTTGAGCCATTTCGGTATGCGACTCGATCCCGAAGTGCTTCACTTTATGAAGGAGTTCGGATTGATTCTGTTCGTCTACTCCGTGGGATTGCAAGTGGGTCCCGGATTCTTCTCCTCCTTCAAGAAGGGAGGGATTCAACTCAATATGTTGGCCGTCTCCATCGTCGTGCTGGGGGTGCTGACTGCATTCATCCTCCATCTGGTCACGGGCATCAACCTTCCGACCATGGTCGGCATCCTGTCGGGTGCTGTCACCAATACCCCGGGGCTGGGAGCTGCCCAGCAGGCCTATACCGATGCAACCGGAATCAACGACCCCACCTTGGCTTTAGGCTATGCCGTAGCCTATCCGTTGGGGGTGCTGGGCATCATCTTCTCGCTGATTCTGATCCGCTGGATTTTCCGAATCAAGTTCGCGGAGGAGAATCAAGCCATGTCGATTCATCAAGGAGCCGACAAAGAGGCGGTGCGTATCTCCGTGGAGATCCAGAATCCCTTTATTCAAGGCAAAACCGTACTCCAGATCAAACGCCTGATCAACCGACACTTTATCATCTCGCGCATTCTGCATAAAGATGGGAGCATCGATATTGTCAATGCACAAACCCCCTTGCAGGTGGGCGATAAAATCTTGATTGTAACCACGGCCAACGACATCGACCTGATCGTCGACTTCATCGGCCAACGCATCGAGATGGACAAAGAGGAGTGGGAGAATCTGGATAACCAACTGGTGTCGCGGCGTATCATGATTACCAAATCGAAACTCAACGGCCAGCACATCGGAGCCCTGAAGCTACGGAGTGGCTATGGGGTGAATGTAACACGGGTCAACCGTGCCGGTATGGATCTGATTCCCAGCTACAATCTGCAACTGCAAATGGGCGACCGCCTGACCGTCGTGGGAAGCGAGGCCTCGATCAATGCGGTCTCCAAGATCCTCGGCAACTCCATGCGCCGACTCAATGAGCCGAACCTGATTCCGATCTTTATCGGTATCTTCTTGGGAGTCCTCTTAGGAAGCATTCCCTTTATGTTCCCCGGCATTCCGCAACCGGTGAAACTGGGGTTGGCAGGGGGGCCACTGATTGTCTCGATCCTGATTAGTCGCTTCGGCCCTCAATACAAATTAGTCACCTACACCACCATGAGTGCCAATCTCATGCTGCGTGAGGTGGGAATCGCCCTCTTCTTGGCGTGTGTGGGACTGGGAGCCGGAGAGGGTTTCGTCCGCACCGTGATCTACGACGGAGGGTATCAATGGATCGGCTACGGCGCCATCATCACCATTCTTCCGCTGCTTATCGTGGGAATCATCGGGCGCAAGATCTTGAAGGTAAACTACTATACACTTATGGGGCTGACAGCTGGTGCAATGACCGACCCCCCCGCCTTGGCCTACGCCAACGGTACGGCAGGAAACGATATGCCCTCGGTTGGCTATGCTACGGTCTATCCTTTGACCATGTTCCTTCGGATTCTGACTGCACAGTTGCTTATCCTCTGTGCCGTATAGCTTCGCGCTAAACCCGGGAAGCCCTAAGTAAGTCAAGCCCGTACCGTAACAAAAGGGCTTAATCATTCTTTGGAATTACATCAAACAGGCCGGAGTCTCCAATGGGACTCCGGCCTGTTTGATTCTCGATCTGTCGTAGAGACGACCGCTGTATCCTATCATTCAGCCCAGCGTGCTATTTGTTGGCGGTATATCTGTCACATACCGTGAAGGGCTCCATAATTCTTTGGAATTCCTTAATAGGAGTGATCCGACTCTTGTTCCAACTCCTCCTCATTCAGACGCGAACGATTCATAGCTCGCCATACATACCCCAAATAGAACACAACCACGGGAATGAAGAGCGAGACCCACGCCATCACCGAGAGGGTGAACTTGCTGGACGAACTATTGGCAATCGTCAGCGAGCTTTGCAGATCCACCGTCGAACGATAGTAGGCCGTATGGTTGTATCCGGCCAGCAGCAGCAGAGCAAGGACAACCGCTACCGTACCTGCACCACTCCACCAGAATCCGTTGCGCGAGCCGCGAAACAGGCCGACCCCCAAGCCCCACAACACCGCGACGACACCCCCAAGCAGCAACACCGCCACCATCGGAAGAGCCATCAAGTTGTGTAGGTATTTATAGGGTTCCAGCGCAATCTCCCCCGTTTGCGGATTCTCCGTAGCTCCGGTTGCACCGAGCAGTAATCCGGCAAAGGTCAGAAAGAAGAGCAAGAA
>JAQUZZ010000041.1 GCA_028691095.1 Alistipes sp.
CTTGGAATGTTCCGGTGTAGTTTTTTACGGTGCCTACATACATCTCGTTAATCCTCAGATACGTATAAATCTTAAAAATTAGCCTTTACAGGCTCAAAATTATCCGATATATTGTGTACCTTTGCCGAATAGACAATTCAAGTTCTCAACAGCTATATGTAGCCTCTAATGTAGGATTTGAGCCTTTTGTCAAAACACAAGTACTGATTAACAGTGCGTTACTAACAAAAAGAGTATTCCTTGAAAAGGATACCTGTTTTTTTAATCAAGATGCGGCTTATTTATCCCACTCCAAGATCTTGTTGAAGTCATAGGTTTCGGGATCCGAAACGTATGCTTTGGCAGCTTGATAGTCGGCCGGCGTGATGTAGTTCAGTACATTCTCCACGACCAATTTGAACTTGTCGGACTGGATGTCTACCAACCGCGGCGGAATCTTGCCCGTTGTAGGATCCTGAAGATCCTTCAGGTAGAGCGGAGAGACCTCACCGGCCGGATTGGCATAGACCATACATCCGGTTTTGCCCTCATGGAAGAGTTTGTAGGTTCCCATACCCAGCAGCGAGCAATAAACCAAGTCGAAAGCGGTCGGGGTCTGGCAACGCACCTCGTAACCAATCTCTACGGGACGCGATTTTACCTTGATTTTGAGCTCCGAGAGTTTCTTCTCCAGCATCTCGTTAAAGATATGCGCTTTGGAGACTTTACCCAACTCGGGATGTCCGTGATCGTCATACGAGAAATGGATCCCCGACTTCTTGATCTCCTCGTTGCTCAACGAGTGGAAGACACCCTCTGAGATCATGGCTACACCATAGTCGATGCCCATGATCTTCCGTTTGATGATGGCCGATACCACAAGGTTCACGATCTTATCCACCGTGATCTCGGTTTTATTGAACATCTCCGGAATGACAACCATCGGGTAGTGACAAGCGGTTCCGATACCGAAAGCCAAGTGTCCTGCCGAACGACCCATGGCAGCCACTACAAACCAGTTGCCACTGGTGCGGGCGTCGGTATAGACGGTGCGACCGATGATCGAACCCATATCCTTGGCCGATTGGTAACCAAACGTCGGCGAGCCGGCCGGCAGCGGCAGGTCGTTGTCGATGGTTTTGGGAACGTGGATATTGGCAATCGGATAGTGTTTTGCCTCCAAGAATTTGGCAATACGGTTGGCGGTCGATGCGGTATCGTCGCCCCCTACGGTAACCAACAACTTGATGTTGTTCTTCACGAAAAGATCCAGATTGAAATCCTCCTCAAAGTTCTTGTCTGAGGGTTTGAAACGGCTCATCGTCAAGAAAGATCCACCCCGATTGAAGATATCGTCAGCCAACAGGAAGTCGATCTCGGTAATCCGCGGCGTTGGGGTAAAGAGGCTGGAGTAGCCACAGTGCAGCCCCAATACACGATAACCCTTCTGCAAGAAGGTTTTAGCCACACTACCTACCACGGTATTCATTCCGGGAGCAGGACCTCCTCCGGTCAAAATTGCAATTGCATCCATTGTCGAATGTATTTAAAGGTTTGAGTTTAAAGGTTTTCAGAATCAGCTCACACCGCCCACGACCGGTGTTTTGGGTCTTGGTCGGTGCAGGCCTCAGCCCGTTTTGCGTTATGCGACCCAAATTTACAATATTTTTTAATATTTTTTAACCAATTTGGGATTTTTCTCCGCGGGTCACTCGAAATCGTTGCAAACGCTAAGCCTGCAACAGACGCGCCGCCATCGACTCCACCAGCAGATCGCACGATGCGCGCTTCTCGGCATGGGGCACGCCATGAATCTCTGCGGCCGCAGCCACACTCTCCCACCCGATCCTCTCGGAAAACGCATTGAGGTTCTTGACCCCTCCGCCATTCCAGCTGAACGTACCGAACAATCCCAAGTAACGATTCTTCAGCCCGATATGCTCCAGCTCGCGCGTCAAATTCTCCATCAAGGGGAACATCTGCATATTGTAGGCACAGCTGCCCAACATCACCCCACGGTAGAGCCAAAGGTCGTTCAGCAAGTAGGAGAGATGCGTTTTGGAAATATCATGCACCCGAATCTTGCGAACCCCCCGATCAGCCAAGCCACAAGCGATATAATCGGCCATCCGGGCGGTGTTGTCATACATCGAGGCATAGATAATGGTGACTCCCGCTTCGGCCTCATAGCGGCTCCAGCGATCGTAGAGTCCAATCACCTGCGACGGATTGTGACGCCACACCAAGCCGTGCAGCGGACAGATCGTGGCGACCTCAACCCCCGACAACTTTTCCAAGGCCTTCTGCACCATCGCGCTGTACTTACCCACAATATTGGAGTAGTAGCGACGCATCTCCGTCTCATAATGGGGTGCAAACTCCACCTGATCGTCAAAGCGACCTCCATCCAACGCCCCGAACATTCCGAAGGCATCACCCGTGAAGAGCACCCCCTCGGTCAGGTCATAACTCATCATCGTCTCAGGCCAATGCACCCAAGGGGTAAAGACAAATTTCAGGGTGTGGTGACCCAGCGACAGCGTCTCGCCATCCTTCACCTCCATCAACCGATCGTTGCATCCGAAGTAAGCGCCCAACACCTTAAAGGTTTTCTGATTGCCGACGATCTTCATCTCGGGGTGACGGTGCAGCAGCTCCACAATCTCACCCGAATGATCCAACTCCATGTGATGCACCACCAGATAATCGAGCGGACGCCCCTCCAACACCTGGTCGACCCAATCTGCATATCCGCGGTCGCTCCCAGCCTCCACCGTATCCATCAAGGCACACTTCTCATCCCGAATCAAGTAAGAGTTATAAGAGACGCCGTAAGGCAACGGCCACATATTCTCAAACAAGGCTTTGCGCCGATCGTTGACGCATTTCCAATAAATTCGATCTCCGATTTTCTGTAACTTTTCCATGGCTCTATTTTTGTTTGAAATCCCATTCATCTTCTCATTTCACGCTCCACCTCATCAAGATTTCATTACCTTTGCGAGGTGAAAAAATATCGTTTTGTCTTATGCTCTGTCATGTAACGCTTCTGCTGTGTATCGGACTTGGGCTCCTTGTCAGTCAAGGGTCGGCGCAAACGATGTCGGAATACGGCCGTGTTACGGCCACCGTCATCGAAGGGGACACCATGCCCCTGGTGCATCTGCCGCTCGCCTATGTCTTCAGTAAACCCAGCAAGGCCTTGGATCGACGTTATGCACGGCTGATCTACAACCTCAAGAAGGTCTACCCGATCGCCCAAGAGGCCAATCTCACCTTGCAGGCCATGGAACGACGCATGGCACTGATGGGCTCCAAACGAGAGAAGCAAGCCTTCGTCAAGGCCATGGAGCGCGTCCTCAAGCAGCAATACACCCCCGTACTGAAGAACATGACGATCTCGCAAGGCAAATTACTCATCAAACTCATCGACCGCGAGACCGACCACACCTCCTATGAATTAGTCAAAGAGCTACGTGGCGGATTTCGTGCCTTCTTTTGGCAAAGCGTTGCGCGACTCTTCGGAGCCAACCTCAAGGACTCCTACGATGCCGAGGGAGACGATCAGATCATCGAAGAGTTGATCCACCTCTATGAGTTAGGGCTGCTCTAACGGTGCGATCCTCTTCCGCCACAGCTTCGCACCCACTCCTCGTTCACCTTTTGAAAGGGTGACCTCTCCTTCTTTCGCCGCCAAAGGTAACGATAATTTTGGAGATTTTCCGCCTTCGCTTATCGCCAACCCCCTCGTGCGCCTCCGTTCCTCGTCCGCTCACCATACCCACACACACGCATTTCGGAGGGGACTCACACGCCCTCCCCTCCATCAGAACGCCCTTTTCATCCTCAAAACACCCTCCCCCACCATCAAAAAGTTGCGCAAGACCCTAAGGTCGTTGCGCAACTTTTTGATGCCCGGTCAAGACCTATGGTGTTACCCCTAAGCCTCCAACTTTCCGTGGCAGTGTTTATACTTCTTGCCGCTACCGCAAGGGCAGGGGTCGTTGCGACCCACCCGTTTCTCGACATGCACCGGCATGGGTTTCGACGGAGCTTCAGCCCCACCCCCCGAAGCACTTAACTCGCGAGAGGTCTGCATCCGCGACATATCGGTACGGGGCTCACGCACTGCTGCAGGCGAGGCTGCCGCGGTGGGCGCACCCTGCGGGTTCTCCCGCACCGGAATGAAGGCCTTAAACATAGAGGCCAAGATCTCCCGATTGCTCTTCTCCAGCATACGTGTAAAGAGGTTGTAGGACTCGAATTTATAGATCAACAACGGATCTTTCTGCTCATAGGAGGCATTCTGCACACTCTGACGCAGGTCGTCCATCTCCCGCAGATGCTCTTTCCAATCCTCGTCGATGGTCAGCAACATCAGAACCTTACAGTAGGATTTGAAGATCTCCTTGCACTGGCTGTCGTACGCCTTCTTCAGATTGACCGAAACATTGAAGACCCGACGGCCATCGGACACCGGTACGTAGATCGTCTCCACCTGATCGCCCTTGGTCTCATAGACATTGCGGATCACCGGACTGGCCATGGTGGCAATCGCTGCAATACGACGGGTGTAGGCATTTTGCAGATCCTTCACCAACAGATCCACCAACTCCTCATGTTTGGCACTCTGGAATTGAGCCTCATCAAACGACGGCTGCACGGCAATCTGCCGAATCAACTCCATCTTGAAGTCGTCAAACTCCTCTTCCCGATGATTCTCCACGAAGTTCTCGGCAAAATCAACCATGATATTATTCAGATCGACCTCAATGCGCTCTCCATAGACCGCATGACGACGACGCGTGTAGATCACCTCACGCTGGGCGTTCATCACATCGTCATATTCGAGCAGCCGTTTACGGATACCGAAGTTGTTCTCCTCCACTTTACGCTGTGCACGCTCGATGGCGCGAGACATCATTCCGGCCTGAATCACCTCGCCCTCTTTGAGTCCCATCTTATCCATCAACCCAGCGATACGCTCCGATCCGAACAACCGCATCAGGTTATCCTCCAACGAGACAAAGAACAACGACGATCCCGGGTCACCCTGACGACCGGCACGACCTCGCAACTGACGGTCTACACGACGCGACTCATGACGCTCCGTACCGATAATGGCCAAACCGCCTGCGGCCTTCACCTCTGCGGTCAGCTTAATATCCGTACCACGACCGGCCATGTTGGTGGCAATGGTCACCTGACCCTGCCGTCCTGCCTCGGCCACAATCTGCGCCTCCATCTGGTGTTGTTTGGCATTCAGTACATTGTGCTTGATGCCACGCAACTTCAACATACGGCTCAACAACTCGGAGATCTCCACCGAAGTAGTACCCACCAAGACCGGACGACCCGCTCCCACCAACTGCACAATCTCGTCGATCACGGCATTGTATTTCTCACGCTTGGTCTTGTAGATCACGTCGTCCTTATCGTCACGGATCACCGGACGGTTGGTCGGGATCACCATCACATCCAGCTTGTAGATGTTCCAAAGCTCACTGGCCTCCGTCTCCGCCGTACCGGTCATACCGGCCAACTTATGATACATACGGAAGTAGTTCTGAAGCGTCACGGTAGCCACCGTCTGCGTGGCGGCCTCGACCTTCACGCGCTCCTTGGCCTCAATCGCTTGATGGAGTCCGTCGGAGTAGCGACGACCCTCCATGATACGTCCCGTCTGCTCATCGACGATCTTCACCTTGTTTTCGATGACCACATACTCGGTGTCGCGCTCGAACATACTGTATGCCTTGAGCAGTTGGTTGACCGTATGCAGCCGTTCCGCACGAATGGCGTAATCGTTGAAGACCTCGTCTTTCTTTGCAGCTTTCTCCTCCAAGGTCATCGAGCTCTTCTCGATGTCGGCCATGATCGACCCCATGTCGGGAAGGACGAAGAATTTATCCTCATTGACACTCTTGGAGAGCACCTCTTGTCCCTTATCCTGCAACTCCACGGCGTTGAGTTTCTCGTCGATCACAAAGTAGAGATCATCGACAATCTCAGGCATCCGTTTGTTGTTATCCTGCATATAGACGTTCTCGGTCTTCTGCATCAGGGCTTTCATACCCTGCTCACTGAGGTACTTAATCAGCGGCTTGTATTTCGGCAATCCCTTATGTGCCCGATAGAGCAGAATACCACCCTCCTCGGTCTTGCCCTCGGCAATCAGTTTTTTGGCCTCGGCCACCAACTGGGTCACCAGGTTGCGCTGAAGGTTAAACAGGTTCTCGACTGCACCGCGGTATTGCTCAAACATCTGATCGTCTCCCTTGTTGACGGGGCCGGCAATAATCAACGGTGTCCGCGCATCATCGATCAACACCGAGTCGACCTCATCGACAATGGCGTAGTGATGTTTCCGCTGCACCAGATCCTCCGGAGAGAAGGACATATTGTCACGCAAATAGTCGAAACCGAACTCATTGTTGGTTCCGAAGGTAATATCCGAGAGGTAGGCTTTGCGACGTGCCGCAGAGTTGGGTTGATGACGATCGATGCAATCGACCGACAAACCGTGGAACTCATACAGCGGCCCCATCCATTCCGAGTCACGTCGTGCCAAGTAGTCGTTCACCGTCACCACGTGGACTCCCTTTCCGGCCAAGGCATTCAGGAAGACGGGCAGCGTGGCCACCAAGGTTTTACCCTCACCGGTTGCCATCTCGGCAATGTTGCCTTTGTGCAACACGACACCTCCGAAGAGCTGACAGTCGTAGTGCACCATATCCCAATGAATCGTGTTGCCACCGGCCAGCCAATGATTGGCATAGATGGCCTGGTCGCCCTCGATCCGAACAAAATCTTTCGATGCCGCCAAATCGCGGTCGAATTGCGTGGCCGTAACCACAACCTCCTCGTTCTGCGCAAATCGACGAGCCGTATCCTTCACGATCGCAAACGCCTCCGGAAGGATCTCGTCCAATTTCTCCTCGATCTTACGGTCGATTTCGGTGGTCAGCGTATCAATCTGTTTGGAGATCCGCGCCTTCTCGTCCAAGGTCGTATCGACATTCTCCAACTGCTCCTTCAGTTCGACGATCTGCTGCTCCTCGGCACTGATATACTGTGCAATGGCCGCCTTGAGTGCTTCGCTGTGCGCACGCAACTCATCGTTGGTCAACTTCTCAATCGAGGGATATATCTCTATGATGCGATCCACATAAGGTTGAATCACCTTACGATCCTTCTCGCTCTTGGTGCCAAAAAACAGCTTGATTAAACCTGCTACTACATTCATACAAAATCTATTTTAGACAATTTAGGTTCGGCTGTGGTCGTCCCCGTTGCTTTCCCCCAACAGCGACGCACACACCCCTGAAGCTCTCTTCCACTCAAGAACTCCCGAATTTAGCGTGTAAATGTAAGATTTTTTATTGAGAATTTGGTACTTTTCCGCTATTTTTCTCATTTTCACTCTGACAGCACTCGAACAGAACAAGTCCGATCAATGAGCTACCGCACACAATTCGAGACGGCCGACCGGGCATTCGGCACAGCGGTGTGGCTCACAATAGGCGCGCGAAAGCTGCAAGACCCCCTGTGAAAAGAAGGCACTATCGACCTCAACCCCTGCGGAACGCCAACGCTGAACAAACCGATTCTCCTCGGCGGGCAACTCCTCCAACATCTCCAAGGCTCGATCACACAGATCGGGATCGCCGGTCGTGGTGCCGTAGGCAAACAGCGTGGGTGACACCACATTGATGAGCAGATTGTCGAGCATCGTCTCCCCGAAACTCTTCGTCCCGTAGCGGCTCTGGCTGCCCAATCCGTAATGGGTACACCAATACTCCGAAGCCGTCACCGAGAAGAGCGTGTGCAGCTCCTCCAAGGTTTTGCAACGCAACACACGAGAGAACAGAAACTCTTTGGAAGCCAGCAGGGCGGCCAACTGTGCCAAGCGGATGGTGGTGAAATTGGTAGGACGCTGTGGCCCTGTCATCTCACGTCGCCAAGCCGAGGGATACATCGGCACGATCTCAAACCGGCGACGCAAATGAGCAAACTCCTCGCGCAGTTGCCGCGTATACCCATCCTGAAACTCCACCTCCAGCAATCCCGCGCTTCCCAACAGCAACGCCTCAACCGAAGGGAGAGACTCTCTGACCCGACAGATCTGGGCATAACGCACCGTGTGCGCCAACTGTTCATAGGGACGTTGATGGACTCCACGACCCATGGCGCGGAACAACGTCACATAGAAGGCCTCGTTCCAATCGTTGCCCGCGGCACGATAACGCTCCAGAAAATCGTGATACTTGCGCTCCATGCGTTCCACCGCAAGATTGGTAATCAGATGATCCTGCTCGATCGGTTTCATGGCGGCAAGCGTTCGCCCGCAACTTCCTTGGGTTCCCCTCTCCAGCAACTCATTGTAGCGATCCATCAACCCCTCCGGCAGACGCATCACCACGGTAGGGATCACCGTACCGTCCATCCGACAGATCACGGCATCCTCCTCCAAAACCACATGCAACACACAACTATCATACTGCGGATCGACATGATGAAGATGAACGCGCCAATCCGAAGCGTGCGCATGAAAAGCCACCGAACCCACCACCTGCGTTCCCTTCCACTCCAGGGCTGCATCCACCTGATCCACACCCCCCTCTATCGGGTTTGCCGACCCGCTACGCAAAATCTGCAAGGTGGCGGGTTCAAATCCGGTGTACAAGTGATGATTCCAAGCCAAACGCATCAGCGCCTCGGGCTTCTCGGCACAGGGTTCCATAGAGCGGTAAG
>JAQUZZ010000042.1 GCA_028691095.1 Alistipes sp.
TGAATTACTCTATCGTCGAGGCGTACGGATCGAGGCGAAACCTTTTGCGATGGGTGTGCGCGTCGAACATCCTCAGCAACAGATCGACCAGGCACAATATCACCTTCCCAGTCGCGGTGAGGAGTTGCCGGCGGCCAGCTATACGTTGGTCAGTCAGGTGGGAGATCGAGGGGTCTACTCGTTTTGTATGTGTCCGGGAGGCTTCATCGTTCCGGCACTGACCGCGGAGGGAGAGTCGGTCGTTAATGGGATGTCCCCGTCGGGGCGCAATTCGGTTTTTGCCAACGCCGGTATTGTAACCGAGATCCGGTGTTCCGATTTTGCCCACTTGGAACCGGAGTGGGGGCCCTTGGCTGGCCTGCGGTTTCAGCAGCAGTTGGAGCAGGCAGCTTACGCTCAGGTGGCTGATCATCAGGTAGCTCCGGCGCAACGGTTGGCCGATTTTGTGGCGGGACGCGCTTCGCGGACGTTGCCGGAGTGCTCCTACATCCCGGGGATCGCACCCTCACGATTGGATCGGTGGTTGCCTCCGTTTATGGCAGAGGCGCTACGCGGAGGTTTTCGCTCCTTTGACCAGAAGCTGCGGGGCTTTGTCTCTGCGGATGCCGTGATTCTGGGTGTCGAGTCGCGCACCTCCTCGCCGGTACGGATTCCTCGCGACCCGACGACCCTGATGCACCCTGAGACCGAGGGACTCTTTCCCGCTGGAGAGGGTGCGGGATATGCCGGAGGCATTATTTCGGCCGCGATCGACGGAGAGCGTTGTGCCGATGCGGCCGTCGATTTTATCGGGCGCATGGTGTCGCACAGCGTGTCGCGTTAAGCCTGATAGAGAGATTGGGTTTGCACACAAAACACCACAGCCATGGACGAACAATCCATGGCTGTGGTGTTTTGTGTGGTTAATCGTAAATTAGCTTCGGTTAACTCAGCTTATACTCTTGCCAGCTCTTGATCTGAATACTCGACTCCGTCAACTCACAGCAGGCTTGGATGAAGGCACTGGCCAAGCGGGCGTTGGTAATCAACGGAATGTTGTGGTCGATGGCAGCGCGGCGGATCTTGTAGCCGTTGGTCAGTTCGCGATGGGTGTGATTCTTGGGAATGTTCACCACCAAGTCGAACTGATGTTTGGCGATCATGTGCATCACATTGAGTGACGTTCCCTCATCGGGCCATCCGACCACCGAAGCGGTGATGCCGTGTTCGGCCAAGAATTTTTGGGTTCCCTCTGTGGCAAAGATCGCATAGCCGTGCTCTTGCAACATTTTGCAGGGCTCCAGCAGGTCGACCTTGGAACGCGCATCTCCTGAGGAGACCATCACGTTCTTCTCGGGCAGCCGGTAACCGACGGAAATCATCGCCGTGAGCAGGGCTTCGTTGAAGTCGTCGCCCAAGCATCCCACCTCTCCGGTGGAGGACATATCGACGCCCAATACCGGATCGGCATTGTGCAGACGGGAGAAGGAGAATTGCGAAGCCTTGACCCCGATCCAGTCAATATCGAAGACCGTGGTGTCGGGTTTCTCATACGGTGCATCCAGCATGATGCGGGTTGCCGTCTCGATGAAGTTGCGTTTGAGCACCTTGGAGACGAAGGGGAAACTTCGGGAGGCTCGCAGGTTACACTCGATGACCTTCACCTCGTTGTTTTTGGCCAAGTATTGAATATTGAAGGGGCCACTGATGTTCAGCTCTTTGGCAATCTTGCGACTGATCTTCTTGATGCGACGTGCCGTCTCGAAGTAGATTTTTTGCGGAGGGAAGACCAAGGTGGCATCTCCGGAGTGGACACCGGCAAACTCGACGTGCTCTGAGATGGCATACTCCACCACCTCGCCGTTTTGAGCCACCGCATCAAACTCGATCTCTTTGGCATTCTGGAGAAATTGTGAGATCACCACCGGATACTCCTTGGAGACATTGGCGGCCAGTTTGAGGAAGGTCTCCAGCTGCTCCTGATTGTAGCAGACATTCATGGCCGCACCAGAGAGGACGTAAGAGGGACGTACCAGTACGGGATACCCCACCTTGTCGACGAACTCATAGACCTCATCCATGTGCGATAACTCTTTCCATGCCGGCTGGTCGATGCCCAGTTGGTCGAGCATACTGGAGAACTTATGCCGGTTCTCGGCGCGGTCAATCGACAGGGGTGAAGTGCCCAGCACGGGAACATCCTGATGGTAGAGCCGCATAGCCAGATTGTTCGGAATCTGACCGCCTACGGAAACCACGACACCACGAGGAGTCTCCAGCTCCAGCACATCCATCACCCGCTCAAAGGTGAGTTCATCGAAGTAGAGCCGATCGCACATGTCGTAGTCGGTCGATACGGTTTCGGGGTTGTAGTTGATCATGATCGACTTGTAACCCAGTTTGCGGGCAGTTTGAATCGCATTGACCGAGCACCAGTCGAACTCGACGGAACTACCGATGCGGTAGGCTCCCGAACCGAGCACAACCACCGACTTCTCGTTTTTAAAGTACGGAATGTCGTGATCCGAGCGGTCGTAGGTCATGTAGAGGTAGTTGGTCAGCTCCGGATGCTCCGAGGCGATCGTATTGATGCGTTTGACCGAGGGTAGAACCCCTGCCTTTTTTCGTAAAGCGCGTACACGGAGGAGTTCTTTTTGTAGATTTCCCGAGGTGTGTTCGACGAAGCGGGCAATCTGGAAGTCCGAGAAGCCGAGACGTTTGGCCTCCCAAAGTACCTCTTTAGGCAGCTCTTCGATGGCGTGATATTGTTGCAGCACCAAGGAGTAGTCGTAGATGTTCTTGAGTTTCTCCAAGAACCACGGTGCAATTTTGGTCAGGTTGTAGAGGTGGTCGATGGTGTAGCCCTTCTTGAAGGCTTCGGCGATGGCGAAGACGCGGAGGTCGGTCGGATTGGACAACTCCCGATCCAGATCCTCAAAAACGAGTCCCTCGTTGCCCACGAAGCCGTGCATACCCTGTCCGATCATGCGCAACCCCTTCTGGATGATCTCCTCAAAGGATTTACCGATCGACATGATCTCCCCCACCGACTTCATGCTGGAGCCGATCTGCCGCGATACGCCGATAAATTTACCCAAGTCCCAACGTGGGATTTTGCAGATCAGGTAATCCAAGTCGGGTGCTTTGTAGGCCGAATTAGGGGTTCCCATCTCCCCGATTTGATCGAGGGTGTATCCCAAGGCCAGTTTTGCAGCCACAAAGGCCAGCGGGTATCCGGTGGCTTTGGAGGCCAAGGCCGAGGAGCGGCTCAGACGAGCGTTCACCTCGATGACCCGATAGTCGTCGGTCTCGGAGTTGAAGGCATACTGAATGTTACACTCTCCGACAATGCCGATATGACGGATGATCTTCTTGGAGAGCTCCTGCAACATCGTGAGCTCCTCCGGATCCAGCGAGCAGGTCGGAGCCACCACAATACTCTCGCCCGTGTGGATGCCCAGGGGGTCGAAGTTCTCCATGCTGGCCACCGTGAAGCAGTGGTCGTTGCGGTCGCGGATCACCTCAAACTCAATCTCCTTCCAGCCTTTGAGCGACTCTTCGACGAGAATCTGTTTCGAGTAGGCGAACGAACTCTCGCACAGGGTCTCAAACTCCGCTTGGTCGCGACTGATGCCGCTGCCTAAGCCTCCTAAGGCATAGGCCGAACGTACCATGATCGGGAAGCCGATACGGTTGGCGGCCGTAATTGCATCCTCCATGCTCTCCACCGCTTGGCTCACCGGTGTTTTTACCTCGATCTCGTTGAGTTTCTTGACGAACAGATCGCGATCCTCTGTGGCCATGATGGCCTCGACCGAGGTGCCGAGCACTTCGACTCCGTATTTCTGCAACGTGCCGTTGAGGTAGAGTTCTGTGCCGCAGTTCAGGGCGGTTTGACCTCCGAAGGCGAGCAGAATGCCGTCGGGTTGCTCTTTCTGGATGATCTCCTCTACGAAGTGGGGCGTGACGGGCAGAAAATAGACCTTGTCGGCGATACCCTCTGAGGTTTGGATGGTTGCGATGTTGGGGTTGATCAGGACGGTGGAGATTCCCTCTTCGCGCAAGGCTTTGAGGGCTTGAGAACCGGAGTAGTCAAACTCGCCGGCCTGTCCGATCTTGAGCGCGCCGGAACCCAGCACCACTACTTTCTTAATATCTTTACGGATTGCCATTTTTGGAAAAAATTTAGGATTTTGCGTGGTAAATGCGGAGCAGATGCTCTGCATTATGAAAAATACCTCTTGGCTGCGAGAGAGTGCAGCGAGAGATAGTATGCCTCAAAACGGTTATAAATGTAATGATTTTATGAGAATATACTGCAAATTTTGAGAAAAAATGGTCGATTTGACGCTCTTTTTCCGCCCCCAAGTTTTGTAAGGGGCGAGGATTCTCACTCCTCCTCGAAGGGTTCCTCCTGCGAATCGTCGTACACCTCGTCCATCAAGGTGTCTATTTCGCGTCGTTCTCGTTTGGTGGGGCGACCCGTTCCCCGATCACGTTGGACGAAGAGGGTCAACCTCGGAATGTGCAACTTCTCCAACTCCTCGTCCGTGGTGAGGTTCTGTGCAAACTCCGGAACGTTTTTTGCCGGTTGGCGCGAGGAGACCAAGGCAATAACCCGATAGTTGTAGACTACGGGCATCTTTTTGACCGTGATGCGGTCGCCGACCTTCACCTCCCGCGAGGGTTTGGTGTAGGCGTCGTTGACCCACACTTTGTTGGCGCGGCAGGCCTCTGCCGCATCGCTGCGGGTTTTGAAGATACGCACGGCCCACAGCCACTTGTCCAAACGAACTGAATTTTCCATGTGCTTTACGTGTAGATCAAAGGGAGTCAAAGAGGCTCTTCGCGGTGCGATCCCCGTATGGTACCCGCAGACGGAGCGCGCTTTATTTCCCGTTGTAGGTGTTCATGGTGCGTGCCAAACCGATCGTGCCGAAGGCCTTGATGACCTCTCCGGCCTGAGCAATGCGTTCGGGGAGTGCGGCAACCTCTTCGGGCGTCCAATGCCCCAGTACGTAGTCGATCTGCATACCCTTTGGGAAGTCGCCACCGACCCCAAACCGCAGGCGGCTGTAATCGGTGGAACCGATCATCTCGGCAATGTTTTTGAGTCCGTTATGTCCTCCGTCCGAACCCTTGCCACGAATGCGCAGCGTGCCGAAGGGGAGGGCAATGTCGTCGACCACGACAAAGAGATTCTCGATCGGGATCTTCTCCTCATTCATCCAGTATCGCACGGCTTTCCCACTGAGGTTCATATAGGTCGAGGGCTTGAGTAGCAGTAGCGTGCGACCTTTGAATTTCACCTCGGCGATGGAGCCGTAACGATCGGCCGTAAAGGATACGTCGGCTGCCTGAGCCAATCCGTCAACCACTTTGAAGCCTATATTGTGACGCGTGTCGGCATATTCCGCGCCAATATTTCCCAATCCGACAATCAAGTATTTCATGCGATAAAGAACGATGTGTATGATGGATTTTGGTTGGATTCGCTCGGTGAGAAGGAGGCGTTGCTTCCGAAGTTTGTGACACCGGTGGTCCGTTTTCTTCTAAATACTCCCCAAGATCACGGTATATGCGTGATATACCGATGGGTGGATTGCTGACACATAGCCCGCTGTGCTTAGAACAAGAGGGGAGTTGTAGATCAAAAAATATCTTGTTGCTTTTCCCAAGGGTCAGGCAACAAGATACTTTGATTTTCCAAGCGACACAAGACTGTGTCGAAGGCTCTACTTCGCAACTTCCTCAGTAGAGGCAGCTCCTCGTGCGGCACGCGTCATCTTCACGGCGCAAACCGCGGTGGTTGCCGGAGTCAGGATTGCGATGTGGTCGTATTGGAGATCCCCCACAAAGATGCTCTTCCCTAAACCTAATGCCGTAACGTCTACGACAATTTCGTCGGGCAGATACTCCATGGTTGCGCTGATGCGGAGTTTCCGTTTGCTTAGAATCAATTTACCACCCAATTTCACGCCCTCGGCAACGCCGCTCAGACGTACAGGGATGTCGATTGCAATCGGACGACCGGGAATTACGTGGAAGAAGTCGATATGCAGAATCTCATCGCTGACCGGATGATACTGTATTTCACGCATTACGCCAACTTCGGTTTTTCCTTCGATGTCGAACTCCACCAAATACGACTGGGGGGTGTAGATCAAAGGTTTGAGTGCGCGTACGTCCACAGCGAAATGCACGGTCTCCCCGTTGCCATAGATTACGCAGGGAACCATGCCCTCTCTACGAATTGCTTTGCTCTCTTTTTTGCCGAAAGCGGCACGCTTTACTGCGGCAATTTTGATTGTTTCCATAGTGTATTGAAATGAATTTTAACGGGTGTTACTCAGTTACGGTAAAGAGATGGAACACCATACCCCCATCACACCCTGGGTTTTTGATGGATGCAAAGATAGGGCGAATAACCGTAAAACGAAAAAAAAGTAAAAATAATCTGGAAAAATTTTGCGGTTTTGAAGAAATGCTTACCTTTGCAACCGCTTTGAGAGGGTGAAACCCCACCTCAAGGCAAAGAGGTTCTTTCCGGATGATAAAGCATTTTGCAGAGTCAGAAAATGTTTTTATCTTTGTGATGAAATTTTTAGGTTCATTTTAGGTTAGTAGTTTTAGGTTAGTAGAAGGAAGTGCCGCAGAATCAGAGATTCCAATCTCTTTCTGTAGCTTTCCTTTGAAATTAAAACCCCGAGGCTCTTTCTGTAGTTGAACATAAATAAGCCCAGATGGTGAAATTGGTAGACACGCTACTTTGAGGGGGTAGTGTCGGTTTACGACGTGCAAGTTCGAGTCTTGTTCTGGGCACGTATCCGGAGGGATTTTTATATTTAAGGAGTTATTTGAAATGATGTTGCCCAGGTGGCGAAATTGGTAGACGCGCTAGTTTCAGGTACTAGTGTCTTAACCGATGTGCAGGTTCGAGTCCTGTCCTGGGCACACGAAAAGAGTACTGATTTTTCAGTGCTCTTTTTTTGTTTTAGGCACTTCCAATCATAGGAACGAAGGGACTGTGCTGTGAAACGTTCTTTCGGATGGAGACCCCGGCATATCCGTCGATCCAATCGGTTGCGCGATGAGAAGAATTTATAGTTTATAACCCATTGACAAATAGATACTAACATAACGTGAGTTCGATAATTGCAACTGTTTAATATATAGAAAATATATCCCATACAGCGTTGCAATTATCGAACTCACGTTAGTGCTGTTTTTAAACAGCACGCTCCATTCATATTATCTCCCCTAAATCCCCTCTTAAAATAAGAGGGGACTTTGTCGCAATTTGTGACACAAATTGCTCCTCAGCGGTATGATGAGTTCGAACAATTCTCGAACTCACGTTAACATATAAACTCTGACCTGATGAAAAGAAATCGGACTTTTGCGATTCAGATCGCGTGTTGCCTCCTCTTAGGACTCGGCTTCCTCTGCTCTTGCAGCAAGGATAATCACGACACGCCGACGCCGACCCCGACACCCCAGCCTGAGAAACAGACCACTTTGATCTTCTACATCTGTGGTGATGATGAACAGTTGTCGTCCTGTGGATATAACAACGCGAAAGAGGTGTTCCTTGCGACGCTTGACACGAAGGATGTCAATGTGGTGGTGGTGTTGGATCACAATGAGACCGACGCGGAGATGCCCTCCACCAACCCTCAGATTTTGTGGGGTACGGGGGATGGAAACTACAAGGTAATCAAAGAGTATCGCGAGCAGAACGTCATGAACCCCTCCTTTTTCAAGTCTATACTACAAGAGATCAAGACCCTTTTCCCCGCCCGGGAGTATGGTCTGACCCTTTCGGGGCATGGAAACGCGTGGCTGATCGCCAATCAATCGAAAGCCCTCGGGGGCGATCAAATCCGCGACCCGTCGCAAGTCAATGAGTCGGGGCTGATAGACATCGTAGAGATTGCTCAGAGCATTCCCACGGGGATGCACTTGAATTTCATTTTGATGGATGCATGCATTATGGCCTCGGTAGAGGTGGCGCACGAATTGCGCAACACGGCGGATTACTTGATTGCGTCTCCTCTTTTGATGCGAGGCGAAGGCATCAAATACGACACCCCCAATCTATTGAACTCGTTGATCCATAAAGAGTATAGCACCGCTGCCAAACTCTTTTTCGAGGAAGCTACCTCTCCGCAGCAACGAAAAGAGGGGATCTCGATCAGCGTGGTCGATCTCAAACAGATGGATGCTTTGGCCGCTGCGCAGAAGAAACTCTTAACCCAATCGGAGATGGCGTATGATGATTTTCTGGCGGTGTATGAGCAGAGTCAAAGATACGCTACAACCCATATACTTTTTGATACACAGGATCTGTTTCGACGGATGTGCGTGCACAAAGGAGTCTCTTTCGATGCTTATAAAGCCCAACTTGAAAAGGCCGTCATCTACCATGCTTGTACCGACTTTTATGATGAAGACTCACAGTTCTTCCCCGTTGACACGGCAAACATTATAGGA
>JAQUZZ010000043.1 GCA_028691095.1 Alistipes sp.
TGTGCAGTTTTGCATCGGTGGGATAGGTGATGTTCTTCTCTTGCACGGTAGAATCAATCAAGGCGGTGTCAAGATGTTCATCATCCGGCTTGTCATCATTCACACGAATGCTTTCGGCCAAGATCAGTTCGATGCCCTGCTCTCCAATCCGTTTGCGAAAATGAACCAGTTCGGTAGCGTTACACGGATAAGAGGGTGTAAACTCATGCATCCCGCAGAAATATTGGAAATACGCATTCTCACTCCATTGCTCCACCACTGACTCGTCGGAGATATTGCGCAGATGTTTAAGAATGAGCAATCCGCACATCAGACGGATGGGCTTGGCAGGACGTCCGTTATCGGCGCAATAAAGTGGGGTAAAGGCCTTCTCAAACACCGACCAATGGATCTTCTGCGAGAGTTTGTACAAGGGGTGCTGTTGGTTCAGGAGATCATCCAAGGAGGAGAACAAACCGGGAGTGTGTTGGGTTGTGCTTATCATAAAATCTGCAAGTTTCTATATCCAAAAATACGGAAACTTGCAGATTTTTACAAGTATTTTAACTCTTATTTTATTGATAATCCGTAATTTGTTGGGTTGTTAAGGGTCGACTAAATAAGAAACAACAGATACAGACAATACTATTTTTGGATAAGGTATATAATGAAGAGATTATATCCGAATACATTCAGATGATACAGCGATGGGAGGCTGTAAAATAAATCTTTTAAGCGAAAAATCGACGGACTCGAATAAAACGTTGAAGCGGTTTTAGTCTCTTTGCACATAAGCATAAAATACAACTCAAAAGAGTTCGAGTTTTTGTAATTCGGACTCTTTTGAGTTGTTTGTGATGTGTTACCTCCTATTTCCCGAAACGTCGGGTTCGATTACGGGGGCACACGGGTTGTGGATCGCGCGGGTAAATTGCGACGTTAGACCCGATGGATGCGACGTTACGCCCACTTCACCAATGCGAAATCCATCCGGTGTGGCAACTTCGCATTCTTGGGGAAGATGCGCACGGCCAAGTCGAAGGATCCGGTCATTTCGGGGATGGAGTTGGTGGTGTAGTGGACCAGAGAACCTTCGTGACTGGCAACCTCCAATTCACGTTTGGCTACCACGTGCACCTGACCGTCGATAATCTGATCCGAGAGAATCATCTCGACTCCAATATCCTCCGGAGAGAGCCCGTCGATATCCAGCACGATTTCCACCTTGTATTGATGCCCGATCAGAATAGCACCCTTGCCCAAGTCGAGTTTTTTGATGCTGTCGACGTGCACTTTGTCCCAGTGGTTGCTCACGCGGCGCTTCCAAGCTGCGATTTCGCGTGCTTCACGGAAATCTTCGGCACAGAGGCGACGGTTGCGTTGGGCGAGTTTGTGGTAGAATCGCTCCTCGTAGTCGGTTAACATCCGGTTGGTGGTGAAATTGGAGGCGATGTCGGCGATACAGATCTTCACCGACTCGACCCACTCGTTGGGGATGTTCTCTTCGTCGCGTTTGTAGTATTTCGGAACGATCTCCTCCTCGATGGTGTTGTAGATCAATTCGGCATCCATCTCGTTCTGGAAACCCTGATCCTCAAAGGTGCGTTCCATGGGCAGCTTCCATCCCCCTCCGGGTTTGTAACCTTCGACCCACCAGCCATCCAGCACGCTGAATTGCATCACGCCGTTCATGACCGCCTTCTCTCCACTGGTTCCCGAGGCCTCCAAGGGACGGGTCGGGGTGTTGAGCCATACATCGACGCCCTGAACCATGCGACGCGCCAGTTCCATGTCGTAGTTTTGCAGGAAGATGATCTTTCCGGTGAATTGGGGCATGGCAGCCACTTCGACAATCCGTTTGATCAGATCCTGACCCGGTTTGTCGTTGGGGTGCGCCTTGCCGGCAAAGATGAACTGAACCGGACACTTCGGATTGTTGACGATGCTGTTCAGTCGATCGAGGTTGGTGAAGAGCAGGTGAGCTCGTTTGTAGGTTGCAAAGCGACGTGCAAAACCGATGGTCAGTACGTCGGGTCGCAGCGACTCCTGAATCTGAATCATCTGACGCGGCGAGTCGAACCGGAACTGTTTCGGATCGCTAACCCGTGTCTTGATGTGGTTGATGAGTTTGTTCTTGAGCACCAAACGGGCATCCCACAATTCGCGGTTGCTGATGTCGTGTACTTTCTGCCAAGCCGAGATCTTATACTCTTTGTTGAGGAAGCCCTCTCCGAAATATTTGGCATAGAGGCGACGCAGGTTGGCTGCGCACCACGTGGGGAAGTGTACGCCGTTGGTTACGTATCCGATGTGTAGCTCATCTTTGAAATAGCCCGGCCACATACCCCCCAGAATCTCCTTGCTGACCTCGCCGTGGAGCCAGCTGACTCCGTTGACCTCTTGCGAGAGGTTGCAGGCCAGAAAACTCATGGAGAACTTCTCGTTCGGATCGTTGGGGTTGGTTTTTCCTAAGTTGATGAATTGTTCCCACGTAATCTCCAACCGATCGGGATAGAAGGACATATATTGCCGGATCATCGATTCGGGGAAGGCATCGTGGCCGGCCGGAACCGGGGTGTGGGTGGTGAACAGCGAGGAGGAACGAACGACCTCCAGCGCTTCGCTGAACGACAACTTCTGACGATGAATCAGGTTGCGGATGCGCTCGATGCCGATAAAGGCTGCATGACCCTCATTGCAATGGTAGATCTCTTGTTGGATACCCAGCACCTTCAGGGCGCGGATACCTCCGATGCCTAAGAGAATCTCCTGTTTGAGTCGATTCTCCCAGTCGCCACCGTAGAGGTGATAGGTGATCGAGCGATCTTCGTCTTGGTTCAGATCGTGATCGGTGTCAAGTAGATAGAGTTCGGTTCGGCCGACATCGCAACGCCAGATGCGCGCCGTGACCATACGTCCCGGGAAGGCAACCTGCACGTCGAGCCAATTTCCGTCTTGATCGCGCACCGGAGTGAGCGGTAGTTTCTGGAAATTCTGTGCCTCATAGCTGGCCTCTTGGGCTCCGGTTGCTGAGAGCCGTTGGGTGAAGTAGCCGTAACGGTAGAGCAGACCGACGGCAACCATCGGCACGTTCTTGTCGCTGGCCTCCTTGAGGTAGTCTCCGGCTAAGATTCCCAATCCGCCTGAGTAGATCTTCAGGGAGCTGTGCAGTCCGTACTCCATGCTGAAGTAGGCGATGCGAGGGCCTTGTGCTTCGCTCTTTTCGGCCATGTAGGCCTTGAAGGTGGCATACACCGCATCCATCTTGGCTAAGAAGAGTTCGTCTTTCTCCAGTGCTAAGATGCGAGAGTAGGTCAACTTGTCCAGGAAGTCGATGGGGTTCTTTTCGCACTTGACCCACAGCTTGTTGTCGATATACTCAAACAAAGCGTAGGCATCCATCGTCCATGACCACCACAGGTTGCGGGAGAGCTCCTCCAACGGATGCAATCGCTCCGGAAGGAGTCGTTCGACCATCAGGCGTCGCCAACTGGGTGCATTGCTCACCAACTGCTGCTTGACGAAGTTGATCTGTTCGGTATGAGCACCTCCTCCGTCATAGGCCATGCGGTTGTTGCGGGTGGAGGCGTGATCGATGGCTTGTTGATAAGCTTGATCGTAGAATGCGATGAGGTTTTTCCAGAGTGCAATCTGGGAGATTTCGTGAGCCGACTGTCGGTAGGATTCATACTCCGCTGGAGTCAGATGCGTGTATTGTTCGAGCACCTCGGCAATCCGGGCAATCACCGCCGGATCGTTGGTGTCGTTGCGCGTAATTACCTCGACCCCTTTGTGCTCCTTGAGTTTGCTGGCAACCCATAACCCAAATCCGGTGAGCGAGGTGGTGATGGTGGGCACCGAGAAGGCGATGCTCTCCAGTGGGGTGTATCCCCAAGGTTCGTAGTAAGAGGGGAATACGGTCACATCCATGCCGCACAGCAGATCGTAGTAGGGCATATTGAAGATGCCGTCGTTGCCGTTCAGGTAGGAGGGGACGAAGATGAGTTGGACGGGGCACTGCGGATCCATCAAGGGCGAATTTTTGATGCGGTTGATGACCGGATCCCATTCGGGGGCAGAGAGGTAGTGCGTGGTGTTGCGCAGTACGTTGCCGTCGAGGGGTTGCGCCGCATCTTGCAAGTGGGCTTGCAGGTCCTTGCGCGGGCCGTTGTTGCCGGCCGGCACGGTGATGTAGGCCAAGACTTTGCGATCCATTGTACTCCGCTCCTCGGCCATCTTCAACAGGGCATCCACAAATACGTCGATGCCTTTGTTCTTGAATTCGTAGCGACCACTGGTTCCCACGATTAGCGGCTCCTCCTCGTACTGAAAGCCCAGACACGCCTCGGCTACCTCGATCATCAACTTGCGAGCGGTCTGTCGTTTGGTGCTGAATTCGGGTTCGGGCCATACGATGTCGTCTTCAAAGCCGTTGGGGGTAACGAGGTCAACCTCTTTGCCCAGCAGATAGCGGCATTCGCGTCCGGTCAGGTCGCTCACGGTGGCAAAACAGTCGAAGCTGTTGGCCGCAATCTTCTCCAACGAATGTTTGGCTACCACATTGAAGCGGCGTGCCAATTCGTCGGCGTTCATACGGGGCATCTCACTGTATAACGGCAAGCCGTTTCCGGCGATGCAACGCCCCATCACCGTGGCATGGGTGGTGAAGATGGTGGCCACATAGGGCGAATATTTCTGAAGATAGAGTCCCCCGCTGGCCGTCATCCACTCATGGAATTGCGACACAACGCGGTCGGTGGGCACGCAGAAATAGGCGACATAGCTCTCAATCACCTTGCCGGCTGCCGTGCCGAAGAGTACGGGTTCGATGTAGTCCCACTGTCCGCTGATCGAGTCGACGCGGTAGCTCTCCCAGAGGAATTTCAGCACTTCGTCCTTGCTGGAGAAGAATTGATTGAAATCGACCAAAATCGCGATGGGCGATCCTTTGACCTTCCAGCGTCCGACCTTCACGCGGATGTTGTGATTGGCAAACAGAACCTGTTTCCACTCCTTCAAGAGATTGGGATCCTCCTCAAACTCTTGATTCATATCTTCGTGATGGACGTCGGGTCCGATCAACAGATAGTGATCGCCTAATTTTTTGGATAGGGTTAACGCCTTGGTAGCAATTACGGTATGGATTCCGCCCACCTTGTTGCACACTTCCCAACTCACTTCAAACAGATAGTCCGGTTCGCGAAGAACCTCTCCATTCTGTGCCATAGTCATAGCTTTTTATTTTACAATTTTGTAGAATGCTTGGTGTCTCTCTTGATAGAGGGTATTTCGTCGCTCTGTGTTATGCCTCAAACAGATCCGAAATGATGGAATCTGAAATCAGATAAGACTCAAAGGGTATGTAATATACGGTTTTTCTTTGAATAATGTGTTGCGAGGCAAGATATTTTTTTGCTTGATCCAAAAAATAGTGCAACTTCCGTGCCCCGAACCGCGCTTCGATTTGGGTGGTGTCGACCCCGTCTGAAGTTCGCAAATGAGTCATTATAAACTCGTTGTATCGCATGGTGTCGGTGAGATGCTCGCTCTCGAATTGGGCATTGTGGGGCGTCTGTTGCAGGTAGGCCGAGAGGTCGGCAACGTTCCATTGCCGGGTGTCGCTTCCGTTGAACGAGTGAGCCGAGGGCCCGATGCCCAGATAGGGCTCCGAACGCCAGTAGTTGCTGTTGTGCTGCGCGCGAAATGCGGGACGTGCGAAGTTGGAGATCTCGTAGTGTTCGTATCCGGCTTGGGTCAACTTCTCGTGCAGCAGCAGATACTCCTGGGTGCACACCTCTGGATTGCTCTCTTTCAGTGTGCCTTGGCGAAGCCTGCGTCCGAAGAGCGTGTGGGGCTCGATGCTCAGCAGGTAGGCCGAGATGTGAGGTACCTGCAATGCCAGTGCCTGCTCGATCTCGGCTTCCCAAGCTTGCAGGGTGCGTCGCCCCGTGCCGTAGATCAGATCCATCGTGAGATTCTGGAACCCGGCCTCTTGTGCCCAACGCACGGCTTGGATGGCTTGTGCGGCCGTATGACGGCGGTGCATCCATTGCAGCTCTTGATCGGAGAAGGACTGGATCCCGATGCTTAAGCGGTTGACTCCCACCTGTCGCAAGGCGATGAGGTACGCCCGTGTCAGATCGTCCGGATTGGCCTCGACGGTCACCTCTTGCAGTGCGGCGGTGTCATAATGGGTGTGCACGCACTGGAGCAGTGCTCCGATCTCCGTGGGGCTGCACAGCGAGGGCGTACCCCCTCCTATATATAAGGTAGAGATCTTGGGCGTGGGCAAAAACGCAATGCGTTGGGCCAACTCTTGCTGTGCGATCCGCAGAAATGGCTCTTTTTTGGCAAGCAACGTGCAGGAGTAAAAGTCACAGTAGTGACATTTACGTTTACAGAAGGGAATATGGATGTAAATACCTGCCATTGTAAGGAATGGATTGGAGAATCGACGCTCTTTTTTGGCGGGATGAAAAAATCGCCGTAATTTTCGCCCATCGTTGGAGCGTGTTGCGACACGCGGAAAGGTTCCGACTTGGAGACCCGACACGTTGCGCTACCGTTCAGATGAAACAAAAGTATGGAAAAAAAAAGATACCAGAAGGTCTTGATGGCACTTTTATGCCTCTGGACGGGATTTATTCTCTATGGCTCGTTGGCTCCGGGCGAGGATCTGCCTCCGATGGGTTGGCTGGCTTGGATTCCTCAATTCGACAAGGTCGTGCACTTCGGCTTCTACTTCGGGCAGGTGCTGCTCTTGACTTTGTGGCTCCACCCGCGTCGCGAAAATCGAATATGGGTGGCTCTGCTGGCGATCATCTTTTCGGGAGCCATTGAGCTCGTTCAGGGGGAGTATTTTGAGAGAGAGAGCGATCTCAAAGATTTGTTGGCGAACTCTTTCGGTGCGCTTTCGGCCGTTCCGGTGGCTCGCTGGATCGACCGCTGGGTCACCCGAAAGTATTTAGGAACCGAAAAGGAGACGGAAAATGGTGTTAATTTTCCATCAAAAACCAACAAATAAGCAGATTCTTTAACAGAAAATCAGGGTTAATACATTGATTATAATGTATTTACCTGTGTGTAGAAATAATAATAAATTTTAATATTTTACTGTTATCTCCGTAACAAATTGGGATTATTACTATCTTTGCACCGACTATGGGTCAGAAGAAAAGGATAAAGCTAAAATTTTTTCAGAATGACCCGCGATAGATCCAGTGACGGTTCGAATCCAAACGATGCAACGGTCACTCCAAACCAAGAGAAGTATTAACTAAAATAAAAAAACTATGTCAACAATTGATCTGAGCAAGTACGGCATCTGCGGTGCAACCGAGATCCTACACAACCCCTCTTACGACCAACTGTTCGCCGAGGAGACCCTCCCCGGATTGGAAGGTTTCGAGAAAGGCCAGGTGACCAACATGGGCGCTGTGAATGTGATGACCGGAGTCTATACGGGTCGTTCCCCAAAAGATAAGTTCTTCGTGAAAGATGCAGTCACTGAGAACACCATTTGGTGGACTTCCGACGCGTACAAGAACGACAACAAACCCCTCTGCCCGAAGAGCTGGGATGTTCTGAAGAAAATCGCAACCAAGGAACTCTCCGCCAAGAAACTCTACGTGGTGGATACCTTCTGTGGAGCCAATGAGAACACCCGTCTGAAGATCCGCTTCATCATGGAGGTGGCTTGGCAGGCTCACTTTGTAACCAATATGTTCATTCGCCCCACCGCTGAGGAGTTGGCCAACTATGGCGAACCCGATTTCGTGGTGCTGAATGCTTCAAAGGCCAAAGTAGAGAACTACAAAGAGTTGGGTCTTAACTCTGAGACGGCTGTTGTCTTCAACTTAACCGAAAAAATGCAGGTGATTATCAACACTTGGTACGGCGGTGAGATGAAGAAGGGAATGTTCTCTTACATGAACTACCTGCTTCCGCTCAAAGGCATCGCTTCGATGCACTGCTCGGCCAATGCCGACCTGAAGGGTGAGAATACGGCGATCTTCTTCGGTCTCTCCGGAACCGGTAAAACCACCTTGTCGACCGACCCGAAACGTCTGTTGATCGGTGACGATGAGCACGGATGGGACAACGAGGGCGTCTTCAACTTCGAGGGCGGATGCTATGCCAAGGTGATCAACCTCGATCAAGAGAGCGAACCCGATATTTGGAACGCCATCAAACGGGATGCACTGCTGGAGAATGTGACGGTGAAAGCCGACGGTTCGATTGACTTTGCCGAAAAGTCGGTAACCGAGAATACGCGTGTTTCCTACCCGATCTATCACATCAACAACATCGTGAAACCGGTTTCAAAAGCTCCGGCTGCCAAGAAGGTGATCTTCCTGTCGGCTGATGCGTTTGGCGTGTTGCCTCCGGTTTCGATTCTCTCGCCTGAGCAGACCAAATACTACTTCCTCTCCGGCTTTACCGCCAAATTGGCAGGAACCGAGCGTGGAATTACCGAGCCTACT
>JAQUZZ010000044.1 GCA_028691095.1 Alistipes sp.
GGAGCTGGAGGAGCTGCCCATCTGCCTGGGGTGATTGCCGCACTGACGCCCCTGCCGGTGATCGGAATTCCGATTCGCTCCTCGAACTCGATGGAGGGTTGGGACAGCATTCTCTCGATTTTGCAGATGCCCTCGGGCATTCCGGTGGCTACGATGGCCATCGACGGTGCACGCAACGGAGCGATCTTGGCGATGCAGATCTTGGCTTCGGGGGATGACGCGTTGATGCAGAAATTCATACAATTCAAGGCGGAATTGGCACAGAAGATCGAAAAGGCCAATCGCGAGCTCTCCCAGATCCATCGTCCGTTCAAAACCAATTAACCCGCTGGGCATAGGGGGGGACATCGCTCTTCGGGCGGATCGTCCCTTGAATTTCGCCCCTGTGTACGCTTCGGTGTAATCCCCAAGAATGATTGCACCCTTCCGTCACGGTATATGCTTGATATACGGAGGTGTTACTTGCCAATAAATAGCACGAGGTGCTTCAAAGCGATAGGTGATGATGCAGAATACGATATTTTTCGCGTTTATATTGACCCTCTGTGCCGGTCTGGCCACGGGTATTGGAAGTGGTATCGCTTTTTTTGCGAACCATACCAATAAGAAGTTTCTCTCTTTTTCGCTGGGTGTTTCGGCCGGAGTGATGATCTATGTCTCTTTTGTGGAGATTCTGCATGGCGCACAGATCGGACTGGATGAAATCTTGGGCGGGCGACTCGGTAAATTGGTCTGCGCTGCGGCCTTTTTCGGGGGAATGATGTTCTCGGCCTTGATCGATAAATTAGTACCCTCCCAAGAGAACCCCCATGAGGCGCGGCCGTTGGAGTCGATGGCGCGCGGTCGGGGCGATCAAAAGCTGATTCGCACGGGTGTGCTGACCGCCTTGATTGTGGGCATTCACAACTTTCCGGAGGGCATTGCGACGTTCATGGCCGCGGTCGATTCGCCACAGATCGGAATCGCCATTGCCGTGGCAATCGCCATTCACAACATTCCGGAGGGGATTGCGATCTCCGTGCCGGTCTATTTTGCGACCCAGAGCCGACGGAGAGCCTTCTGGTACTCCTTCCTCTCTGGCTTGGCCGAACCGGTCGGTGCGATCGTCGGCTATTTCATCTTGTATCCCTTCCTTACTCCGCTGTTGCTCCACTGCATCTTTGCGGTGATTGCCGGAATCATGGTGTTCATCTCGGTGGATGAGTTGCTCCCCGCGGCCGAGGAGTATGGCGAACACCACATTTCGATCTATGGTTTACTGACCGGTATGGCCGTGATGGCGATCAGTCTGATCCTGCTGGGATAACGATTCTCAACCCCTGTGACGAGGGAGAGGTTCCGCACAAGGAGCCTCTCCCTCGTCTTGTTGTGCATTCCAAGCGGTGCGCAGAGGATGCCAGTGGTGACGACACACGGCCACGGTGTAACCCTCTGCAAGCGGAGGGTTTGGCGCAGTTCTTGCGACAACGGTCGGGTGTAAAACCAATCCTTTATGCGCGCTGTTTTTCGGACACTACTCTGGGGGCTGTGGGTTTGCACGATGCAGCTCTCGGCACAACCGCGACCCATGGAGCTGACCCTGGAGCAATCCCTTCAGTTGCTTCAGCAGGCCAACTCCACGCTGCACTTGGCTGATAAACAGGTGGAGAGTGCCCGCAGCGAGCAGGTGCAGCTCAATGCGTTGTGGTATCCTTTTTTGAATGTAACGGGGGCCTCGCTCTATATGACCCATCGCATTGAGGTGCAGGAGCCTCTCAGCCAATTCACAGATCCGGCCAAGGAGTTTGTACACTCCATCCTGCCGGACGATCAGTTGATTGCCTCCATTTTGGATAAAATCGGAAGCTACACCTTGCGTTTTCCGTTGGCTCCCCAGTATGTGACGACGCTGGATCTGAATCTGACTTGGCCAATCTTCTCCGGTGGGAAACGGATCTATGCCAGTCGGATCGGTCGCACCGGCGTGGAGATTGCCCAGATGCAACGACAGGCGGTGGATGCGCAGTTGCAGGTGCTTTTGGTGGAGAGCTATTTTGCCTTGCGTTTGGGCGATCGGGTGGTGGAGGTGCGACAGCAGACCCTCCGCGCCTTGGAGCAACACTATCGCAATGCCCTGAAGTTGGAGGCACAGGGGATGCTCAATCGGGCGGAGCGTTTGATGGTGGAGGTGTCGCGGGATGAGGCACAGCGCGAGCTGGAGTCGGCCAGCAACGATCTTGCCGTTGCACATCGCACCTTCCGGACGTTGGTGCATCTGGATACCGTGGAGGTGGTTCCGCTCACGCCGCTGTTTTTACCCGATTCGTTGCCTGCCTTCTCCTATTTTCAGCATCAACTCACGCAACACAACCCGCTTTTGCAGAGTCTCACTTTGCAGCAGGAGGTGGCACAGAATGCGTTGCGGATGGCTCGATCCGATTACGCTCCCACGCTGGCACTGATGGGCAAGCAGACGCTCTATGCGCATGGAATCCAGAAGAATCTACTTCCGCGCACCGTGGTGGGAGTGGGGCTTACCTGGACGCTCTTCAACGGATTGGAACGGGAGCAGGCGTTGCGGCAGGCGCATCTCTCAGGGCAACGACTCGAATTGACCCGCGCGCAAGCCGCGGATGACTTGGGGGTTGGGGTCGATCAGTTTTACAACGATATGCGCAATGCACGCAATGCGGTTGTGGCGTTGCGCACCACGATTGCCTTGAGTCGCGAATTGGTGCGAAGCCGCTGTAAGGCGTTTGCCGAGGGCATGGCAACCTCCACGGAGGTGGTCGATGCCGAAGTGATGCGCTCCAAGGTGGAGATTGCCTCTCTGCTGGCCTATTATCAATACGACGTGGCGTTGATGCGCTTGTTGGCGGCTTGCGGAATGCCGGAGCTGTTTTATGAGTACGAACGTTGCGGAGCGGCAGAAACGGGAACGGAGGCACAGACACAGGCCGTCTCCGAGTAAGGGGATTCCGCCATCGGTGTTGCGCCCCAAAGCCTTATCGGCCCCTTCCGTCACGGCATATATCTGATATACAGTTGTGTTTATTGTTAATAAATGGCATTTTGTGCTTAATGTTTGAGGGTTACTTTATATGAATACACAGAGACGCTCTAAAACGCTGATCGTTGCGTTTGTGGTACTTCTTATTCTGGTGATTGGGATTTCGGTGACGGGGATGGCGCTTCTGCATCGAAAGCCACTGGTCTTGCAGGGGGAGATTGAGGCGACCGAGATTCGCATTTCGGGAAAGCTCCCCGGTCGGATTGATCGCTTTCTGGTGCAAGAGGGTGAGTCCGTGCAGCAGGGCGATACCTTAGTGTGGATCAACAGCCCCGAAGCGGAGGCAAAATATGAGCAGGTCGATGCGTTGAAACGTGTGGCGATCTACCAAAACCAGAAGGTGGACGATGGCACGCGGGTGCAGATTGTGGAGACCCTGCGGCAACTCTTGAACAAGGCTCAGTCGGATCGGCAGTTGGCCTACAACACCTATATGCGGGTGCAGACGCTCTATCGCGATAGCGTGGTAACCCTCCAACGGATGGAGGAGGTGCAGACCCTCTATGAAGCGGCGGAGGCGAATGTGCGGGCGGCGGAGGCGCAGTATCAGATGGCGGTGGACGGGGCGCAACGTCAGGATCGCGAGAGTGCACAGTCGATGGTCTCGGCAGCCCGAGGTGTGGTGGGCGAGGTGCGTGCGCTGTTGCAGGATGCTCGTTTGGTGGCTCCGGCATCGGGAGAGATTGCCGAGATCTATCCCGCCAGAGGGGAGTTGGTGGGGGCGGGAAGCCCGATCATGAGTCTCGTGGTGTTGGAGGATGCGCATGTGGTGCTGAACCTGCGTGAGGATCTGCTGCCACGCTTCCGCATGGGGAGCACCTTTCGGGGCGATGTACCGGCATTGGCACGGAAAGGGATCTCTTTTCGGGTCAACTACCTGAGTCCGTTAGGTAGCTATGCGACGTGGCGCTCCACCAAGCAGGTGGGGAGCTACGATCTGCGCACTTTTGAGCTCCATGCCCTTCCTGAACCGAAGGTGGACGGACTGCGTCCCGGAATGTCGGTGCTCATCACCTTGGAACCCTGATTGTTCAGGAAAGCCGCTCAGCCTTGACGCTCCTTTGGGAGCCACAGATCATGAAACGCACGTTACGTTACCCTTCTGAATCATCGTGAAACAAGATCCGATCCCCTCTCTCCGTCGACGACCCTTTTGGGCGGTGCTGCGACGCGAAGGCCGGCGCATGACCTCTCGCAGGCTCTATTTTGGCGTCTGTGTCGTGCTGCCTCTGGGTTGTCTGCTGTTTATGACCACGATTTTCGGATCGGGGCAGATGGAGCGGATTCCGATCGGGATGGTCGATCTGGACGGCAGTGCTTCATCTCGTCAGATTGCCCGTCAGGTGGCCGCGATTCCCACCTTCACGGTGAGTCACCGCTATGTGGATGAGGTCTCTGCGCGCAAGGCCGTACAGCGCAAAGAGATTTACGGCTATTTGGTGTTGCCCCACGGCTTTGAGTCCGACTTGGGGGCGAATCGACCCGTAAAGCTCATCTATTACTATCATTATGCGCTGCTGAGTGTGGGGAGCGAAGTGTACGGAGCCTTTGAGAATTTTCTGCGTCCGCTCTCCGTCATGCCCCTTGCTGCCGAGGCCACCGTGCTGGGGGTGTCGCCCCGCACGGTACACGCTTTTCTGATGCCTTTGCAGATGCAGCGTCATCCGCTCTTCAATCCCGATTTGGACTATTCGGTCTACCTGAGTCAACCCTTCTTTTTTGTGATGTTTCAGGTGCTGATCCTGTTGATTACGGTCTATGCGGTGGGCAGTGAGATCAAGTTCCGCACGGCCGAACAGTGGTTGCAGCGCGCCGATATGCAGATCACAACGGCCGTGCTGGCCAAGTTGCTACCCTATACGGGAATCTTTACCGCCCTCGGAATGTTTGCCAATTATGTGTTCTTTGGCTGGGCTCACCTTCCCTTCTCCTGTGGTTTCTGGCCTCTGAATCTGACGATGTTTCTCTTAGTTATCGCCTCTCAGGCGTTCGGTCTCTTGCTGTTCTCCCTCTTTCCGGTACTGAGTCTTACGATCAGCACCGTCTCGATGGTCGGATCGTTAGGGGCAACCCTCTCGGGGGTCACCTTTCCGGTGGATTCGATGTATCGGAGTGTCTACTACGCCTCGTTCCTCTTTCCGGTACGTCATTTTACGGAGATCAATCACAACCTGCTCTATGGCGACTACGGCTTTGCCTACACCTGGCAGAGTGTGGCCGCTCTGTTGTTGTTCCCGTTGGCGGCCTTGTTGCTGCTGCCGCGTCTCAAACGCGCTATACTCACTCATCGCTATGAGAAAATCGAAGGGTAACTCGGCCATCGCCGACTTCTCGGCCATTGTGGTGCGGGAGTTTCGCGCCATCGCCTCCAGTCCGGCTATTCTGCTGGTACTCATCGGTGGGGTCTTTCTGTACGGATTCCTCTACAACTATATGTATGCTCCCAATACGGTGCGCGATGCCCCCATTGCGGTGGTCGATCGTTCGCACAGCCGGCTGAGTCGTGAATATATCCGCGGTGTCGACGCCTCACCGAAGGTGGCGGTCACGGCGTCGAGTGCCGATTTTCCGGCTGCCAAGGAGCGGATGAAGCGGGGCGATGTGGTCGGCATCCTCTACCTGCCCGAAGATTTCGAGGATCGGTTGGGTCGGGGCGACGAGTCGGTCTTCACGATGTTCGGGACGACGCAGGCCTTTCTCTACTATGCGGCAATCCAAGAGGCCTCGGCCGGCGCGATGCTGGAGTTGGAAAATCGTTGGCGTCCTGAGATGGCGGTGTTTCTGCCGACGGCCGATTTGCCACAGATCACCGCCGTGCGCGCCATGAACGTGGAGGGCGTGGCCTTGTATAATCCGACCGAGGGGTATGGTGATTACCTGATTCCTGCCGTGTTGATGGTCATTCTCTTCCAGACGTTGTGGATGGTGGTGGGGATGTTGGCCGGGGAGGAGCGGACGCAGGGGACGCTGGCGCAACGGGCACGCGAGGGCGTCTCTTGGCGTCGAGCGATGCGGATGGTGGTGGGTAAAACGGTGGTCTATGGAGGAATTTATGCCGTGCTGAGTCTCTTTCTGTTGGGGCTGATTCCTCTGCTGTTTCACCTGCCCTATGTGGGGCATCGCTATGAAGTGGCGATGTTGATGGTTCCCTATCTGCTGGCCACCGCACTGTTTGCCCTCTCCACGACCTGTTTTTTCTCCGATGGGGAGACGCCTCCCATTCTGATCGCCTTTTTCTCGGTGGGGTTTCTCTTTCTCTCCGGGGTCTCCTATCCGTTGGAGTTGATGCCCAGGGGGTGGCAGTGGGTGCATTATCTGGTGCCGGTGGCTCCGCCACCTTGGCCTTCGTGAAGATCCACTCCATGGGAGCCTCGCTCTTGGAGGTGCGCGTCGAGTACCTCACCTTATGGATCCAATGTGGAGTCTATGGGGCGCTTGCCCTGTGGGTGTGTCGTTATCGTCTTCGTCATGCCTAGATGGGGAAGTCCGCTCCCCAAGGAGGGGTAGAGCAGTGAGATCCCCCGCTCTGTATAGGGCCAAAAAAGCAACGTCCTGCTGAATCGAGGACGTTGCTTTTGAGAAGAATATATGGATCCAAAACCGTGAGATCACACCTCTTTCAGCTACGAGCCAAACCGAGGCGACAATCGGGTGTTCTGATCGCTATTTCGTCGAATCTGCGGCAGCAGGAGCTTCCGTAGCAGGAGCTTCGGTAGCGGCAGCAGGAGCAGCAGCGTTGGGCAACAAGTTTTGATTGCTCTCCACCGATTGTTCCAAGGCCTTCTCAACCCCGCTTTTGCTGGTGCTAATGCGTGCTGAGGGCATGGTCATCGTAGCTACCAAACTCAGCACCACGATTGAAATCGCCAGTCCCCATGTGAATTTCTCCAAAAAATCGGCAGTTTGACGCACTCCCATAACCTGGTTGGAGGCTCCGAAGTTTGCGGCCATGCCGCTTTTGGGATTCTGTGCCAATACGGCAAGGATCAGCAGACCGCTTGCGATAAGAATCAAGATGATGCAAAAAATATACATTACAGTTTGGTATTTAAACGTTTATAAACTACAAAGCAGGAGATTGCCCGGGGTCATGGGGTCTCGCGGGAAGCACCCAGTCCGGCAATAATCTCGGCAAAATAAACACTTTTTTCCGGATATAACAAACTTAATTTGACATAAATTGCTTTCGCTTTGGTGTAATGCGCTTGTTGAACATAGATTTCGGCTAACTCCTCGGAGATGAGGTCGGGATCCTCTGTCACAGAGTCTGCGGCCAAATCGGGGGGTGCGTCGTCGGGCACCCTCTCGGTGTCCGGTTTGCGTTGCGGCAATGTTGCCAAGAAGTGCTCAATGCGTTGCAGCGGGTCGATCTCCGACTCCGATTCCGACCCGTCGGAGAGGGTCTCTTCCGACCCTGAGGCTGCGGGGGTATTGTTCTCCGCACCAAAGGGGGACAAGGTGTGTTGCACGACGCGACATCGGTAACCGAGGGCAACCTCCTCCGGCAGCGTCTCATGGGTGCGTTGCCATCGTGCGATTCGCGCTGCCGTAAACCAAGGGTAGCGTGTGATCCATTGCTCCAACACCTCGTCGGAGCACTCCGAAAGAGCCGGGGGTAGCGTGTTTTGGGGTGTAGCCTCCATTCTACCAGTTCGAGACGGCCGCGTTGAAGATATCCTCCACCAGTTGTTCGACGATTTCTGGAATCAACGTGGGTTCCACCTCCTGCAAGAGCTTGGAACTCTCGTAGGTGGAGAAGGCCGAGAAGGTCTTGTCGTAGTTGAGTGCCGGATCGACAGAGTTGGTGAAACGCACCCGCACGGTGATCGTCAGGTTGTTCAATACGGCATACTCGTCACCGGAGATGGCGGCAGGGGTCGAGGTGTAGTTGGTGATCTCGCCTTCAAAATTGAGATCTCCGCCCTCCGGCACCAACGTTAGCTTGGTCTGTCGTGCAAACCGATCTTGCAGAGCCTCGGTCAGGGTCGAGCTGAGGATGGGAGCCACCAGCAGGGCATTATTGGGGAAGCGGGCGATACTCACCGTCTTCATCTCAGGTGAGATGGATGCACCGGAAAAAGTGTAGCTTACACGGCATCCGCCAAAGAGTAGCGGAAGCAATAATAGAAGGTATGGCAGGGTGTGTTTGGCTTGTCGCATAGTGTAGAATAAGTGTATCGTAAGCATCGAGGGCTCTTGCTGTGGAGCGGCGTGATGGTTTAACTTTTGGGGAACGTTTCGGGTTGGTTTGTGGTTATCTTAAAATAGCTTCTGAATCAGTATTTTAAGCTTAGAAGGTCTCGTCAATTCCCAGCTCTTTGA
>JAQUZZ010000045.1 GCA_028691095.1 Alistipes sp.
GAGGGTGCGCGTGAGGGTTTGTTGTCCGCAAGCGGTCACGCAGAGCAGGGAGAGAAGGGTGAAGGTTGTCGTTTTATTCATGAATTACAGCAACTTACTTAATATTTAGATACTCCGCATCCCGAAAGGGTGGCGGAATAAAATTGTACAAAGATAGCAATTAAGTAACCAAAAAGAAGGATTGAGTCCTCATCTTTTACGGTAGGTACGTGATATGCCGATGTGGGGATGGCTAATAAATAGCACGTTGTGCTTATTGGCGGGATAGTGACGCGAAAAACGGGGGTGAGAAGGCGAAATTTGGAGAACGATCATGCAGTTGTGGTGAAAATAGTGTACATTTACAGAAAATTTGAATTTTATGTTGATCGCAGGTCATTATTATACCCTAACCATCCATCGCGTCTCCGATTACGGACTCTATCTTGTAGACGAGGAGGAGGCCGAAGTGTTGCTTCCCAATCGTTACGTCTCCTTAGCCCACAAAGTGGGTCAAACGGTGGAGGTCTTTGTCTATCACGATTCCGAGGATCGACTCGTTGCGACCACCGAACATCCGCTGGCGACCGTTGGTCAAGTAGCAGTGTTGAAGGTGGTGGATAAAACCGTACACGGTGTCTTCTTGGATTGGGGGTTACCCGCCAAGGATCTCTTTCTGCCCAATCGGAACCAGAGCGGCCGAATGGAGATCGGGAGTTTCTATCCGGTCTACCTCTATACCGACAACATTACGGGGCGCGTGGTGGCCAGCTCCTACCTGAAGGGGTGGATCTCGAACACGGAACTATCCATCGCTCCGCAGCAGCGGGTCGAGGCATTGGTGGTCACGGAGATGCCGATCGGTTTCCGCGCGGTGATTAACCATCGTCATTGGGGTATGCTATACCGCAATCAGTTGTTTCGTCCGATTCAGATCGGCGATCGTCTGGAGGCCTATGTAACGCGCATCACCCCCGACAATCGCGTGGATCTCAGTTTGCAACAGCAAGGCTATGACGAGGTGAAGTTCTCGGCCGAGCGCATCGAGGCATTGATGCGTGAGGGGGGTGGACGATTGGCATTGCACGACGGCAGCACACCCGAGCAGATCAAGGCCGTGACCCAAATGAGTAAAAAGGTCTTTAAACGCAGTGTCGGCTACTTGCTGAAGCTGGGAAAGATCAAGATGGATGCCGAGGGAATAGAGTTGATCTAAGAGAGATGCAAGCGTAGCAAAAGCGAACCTAACCTAACCCTATAATACCATGAAGAAAGAACCACAACACCCCGAGAGGCTTCGTCGGTTTCGGTGCTACGCCGGCACGTTGCTGCTGAGCCTCCTGTGTTGCGCAGGATGCACCTCGTCAGCCCTGAAGATTCACGCCGATCGGTCGGCCGTTGAGATGGGTCGCTCCGTGACCCTCACGGTGCAGGCTGTATCGACGCCCGACCTGCCGCTGTCGCAGATGATGTTGATGCCCTATGTCAACGGTCAGCGATGGGGCGCACACGAGTTTCCCGACTCGTTGGGTCGTGCGACCCTCTTGATTCCCTTGCCCAATGTGGGTGAGGCAACCCTTGAGGTGGTGGCCATTGCACGCGACACCACGCTCTGGTGCGGTCTGAAAGATTACACCCCCTATCTGACCGGCAAGCCCATGCCGTCATCGGGACTTCACTCCAATCCGGTGAAGATTCAGGTCAATCGACGTGAATTTCCGGCACGGAGTACGGGGCGCACCGCTTTTGTATCGCAATGGGAGCCTTGGTTTGCTGCCAACAAGGCCGGAGCATGGTCGACGGCACAAGCGATTCCGTTGGTGGGATTTTACGACTTCACAAACCCCGATGTCTTGCGTCAGCATCTGTTGTGGCTGATGGATTCGGGAGCCGATGCCGTGCTCTTCGATTGGTCGAACCACATTTGGGGGCTTTCGCATTGGGATGAACGAGGCGATGGCGTCAACCAGATTGTACACAATACAGAAATAGCGTTGGAGGTGATGGCCGATATGCGCGACGAGGGACTTCCCGTGCCACAAGCGATCATTATGCCAGGGCTGAGTAACGGGCCTCCCGCCAAAATGGAGGCACTCAACGAGCAACTGCAATGGATCTATCACTATATGGTGCGCAATCCGCGATTCCAGGGATTGTGGTATCTCTATGACGGAAAACCGCTCAATATCATTTTGGATACGGGGGCCATGGGCGTCAAGGAGGGAACGACGGAGAGTGCGTTCCGAGTGCCTTTCTTTAAGCAAACGCTGTCGTGGAGTGCCGCGCAGATTGATGCGTTACGCCGTAGCAACCCTCCGGTCGACACCTCGCACTTCACCCTTCGTTGGGTCTCGTCACAAAATCAGGTAACCGGACACGACTCCTTGGGCTACTGGAGTTGGATGGATGGTTCGTTACACCCCACGGTGACCTATCGAGACAGCGTGGCCGAGTGCACCACGGTACATATGGCGTGCTTTGCCGAGAACGGATGGTTGGCTCCCGAGGCTTGGGGACGACGTGACGGTTGGACGTTGGTCGAATCCTTTAAGGTGGCTTTAGCCCATCGTCCGCGCGTGGTGATGGTGCATCAGTTCAATGAATTCACCGGGCAAGGAGCTTCGGCTTACGGCCCGAATAGAGATATTTTTGTGGATTGTTACAGTGTGGATCGGAGCGATGACTATGAACCCGCATCGCTGACCGCACCCGGATTCCGCGGAGATCGTGGCGGATGGGGTTTCTACTATCTCAACCTGACCCGAGCTTTGGTAGGGGTCTATCGTGAGGAGCAACCCACATCGACGGTCATGGCCGTTGCGCCCGTCACGGCGACCGGCGACTCGCTCACGGTCGAATGGACGACGGTTGGGGTGACGCCACAGGGCTTCACCGTGGAGATCGACGGTCAGAACGTAGCGGAGGGCGTGACAGGGGTTTCCTGTCGGATTCCTTCGACGGGACTCTCTGCGGGGCATCACACGCTGACCGTGAAGGCCGAGGGTGCCACCACGCGCTATGCGCTCTCATCGACCCAAACCGACGAGCCGTTGCAAGAGCCAATTCCCGTAGCAGTTTCCAAATCCTTCCTGATTCCCTAATACGTTGAGACCGGACACCCCGTCAGGTTGCGGAAGAAAGCGTCATGAATACTGAAGGCAACAGACGCTGAAGCACAGCGGGCTATTTATTGGCAATCAAGAACATCAACATACTATAAGGAAGGACGCAATCCTTCTTTAGGCTTACATAAAACACGCAACTCCGCAAAGATCTTTTTCTTTGCGGAGTTGCGTGTTTTTAACGTAAGTCTGCCGGATGATGGAAACAGAAGGGAAGTAAGTTACTTACAAGCGTGCGCCTCCTCCAACAGCAAGCGAGCCTGAGCGCGAGCCGCCTCCGTTACATTGGATCCGCTGAGCATCTTGGCAATCTCATCCACCCGCTGCTGCGGGGTGAGTTTCCGGATGCGGGTCACCGTGCGATGATCGACATCCTCTTTATAGACAAAGAAGTGATCCTCCCCTTTGCAAGCCACCTGTGGTAGATGCGTAATGTTGAGAATCTGAAGATCCGCAGCCATACGGGTCAAGATCTCTCCCATGCGGTCGGCAATCACACCCGAGACTCCGGTATCAATCTCATCAAAAATAAGGGTCGGCAACTTTCTGTAATGCGCCATCAATGCTTTGATGCTCAACATAAGACGAGACATCTCACCCCCCGACGCAACCCGCTCGATCGGTTGCAAGGGCATATTGTGGTTTGCCGAGAACATGAAACGTACCCGATCGGCTCCCTGAGGCGATAACTCCTTGGCGGAGATCTCTATCTCCAGAGAGGCGGCCTCCATGCCCAATTCGGCCAGGACGCCCTCTATCTGCTCACAAATCTGGGGTACTACGCGACAACGGTCGGCCGTAATCTGTTGAGCCAACGCGGTTGCTCGCTCTTCCAATGCCACGATCGCATGGGTCAACTCCTCGATGCGCTCCGTGTTGCTCTCCATGCCTGAGAGCCGTGTTCCGTATTCTGCCTCCAACGACAACAACTCCTCGACACTGGAGACATGATGCTTCTGTTGAAGGGTGTAGATTCGATCGAGTCGCTGCGAGACCCCCTCCAGCCGTTGCGGATCCGACTCCATGCGCTCGCCGTCGGCCGTAATCTCACGGGAGAGATCCTTCAGATCCAGCAGCGCACTATGAATGCGTGTAAAGAAACCCTCTGCCTTGGGATACACCGGAGCAATGCGGCCTAAAGCCACCTCCATCTCTTTGAGGTCGCTCAACAGCGAGTGCTCGGCGCCCTCCATGCGATCCGACGACCACAGCAGCGTCTCTTGAATCTCTGAGGCATGGGTCAAGGCCTGCTGCTCAATCTCCAACTCGGAGAGCTCCCCCGACCGAAGCTTTGCCTCATGCAACTCATTATATTGAAAGGTGATATATTCGCGATCGCGCTCCATAGCAGCAGCCGTAGCCTTCAACTGCGACAACTCCTCTTGCGCGCCATGCCAATCGGCATAGGCCTTCTGATACTCCTCCAACAGCGTGGCGTGCCCCGCCACCCGATCGACCAAATCCAGTTGAAACTGCGCCTCTCCGACCAACAGGCTTTGATGTTGCGAGTGGACGTCAATCAGGTTCAGCCCCAACTCTCGCAGCACGTTCAACGACACGGGCAGGTCATTGACATAGGCTCGACTCTTTCCGGCCGGGGTAATCACGCGGCGTATCAGTGTATGATCGTCGTAGTCCAGATCCAACGCCTCGAACAGCGCCTGAAGTTCATGCCGAGCAAGGTCAAATTCTCCCTCGATGACACAGTTGCGCGTGGTGTCTTTGATGGCACTGGCGTCGGCTCTCCCGCCCAGAATCAGACCCAAAGCACCCAGCAAGATGGACTTGCCGGCTCCGGTCTCTCCGGTGATGATGTTCAGCCCCGAAGCCAACTCGATCTCCAGTCGATCAATCAACGCATAGTTCTCGACAGACAAACGGCTCAACATAAGCTATAAGTTTTTAACGACGTCAGGATTGCGCTGCCTGAGGTTTGGAGTGCCACACCCGTTCCATCTCATCGACAATGTCACTCGCCACTTCGCGTTTCGACTTCATCTCAAAATCGGTCTGATCGCCGTTGCGACACAACAAGGTCACTTTGTTGGTGTCTCCCCCAAAACCTGCACCCTGATCGCGCAGAGAGTTCAAGACAATGAAATCCATATTCTTCCGCTCCAATTTCAGGCGGGCATTCTGTTGCTCATGATCGGTCTCCAAGGCAAAGCCCACCAACAACCGATCGCCCTTCATCTCACCCAAGGCCGCAGCAATATCGGGGGTGCGACGCAACGTGAGCGTCCACGCCTCCTCTTGCTTTTTGATTTTCGCATCGGCCACTTGTTGCGGTGTGTAGTCGGCCACCGCCGCACACATCACCGCTCCGTCGCACGACTTGAAGGCGGTGCACGCGGCATGATACATCTCCTCGGCCGTCAGCACCTCCAGCACCTGAACGCCTGCAGGAGGCGTGAGCGCACACTTTCCTGTCAGCAGAATCACCCGCGCTCCGCGCTGTTGCAACTCCGCAGCCAAGGCATACCCCATCTTCCCCGAAGAGTAGTTGGAGATAAAACGTACCGGATCAATCGGTTCGATCGTTGGGCCAGCGGTCACCAATACGGTTTTTCCGCTCAAATGGGCTTGTCGATCAAAGAATTGCGTCAGCGTCGCGACAATCTGCTCCGGTTCGGCCATGCGACCTTTGCCCTGCAAACCACTGGCCAACTCGCCCTCGTCGGGTTCGATCACATAATTGCCATAGCTCTTGAGCGAATCCAGATTGTATTGGGTTGTGGGATGTGCATACATATCCAGATCCATAGCCGGAGCCACAAATACAGGACATTTGGCCGACAAATAGACCGTAGTCAAGAGATTGTCGGCCACACCGGTGGCCATCTTAGCCAGCGTGCAGGCCGTAGCCGGAGCAATCAACAACGCATCGGCCCACTCACCCAAGCTGACGTGACTGTTCCACGCTCCGTTCTCCGGGTTGAAGAACTCCACGGGAACCGGACTCTTGGAGAGCGTAGCCAAGGTCAAGGGGGTGATAAATGCTTTGGCCGTCGGGGTCATCACCACACGCACCTCAGCCCCCGCACGGATGAGTAATCTTACAAGTATCGCAGCTTTATAGGCTGCGATACTTCCGGTCACACCGACCACTATTTTTTTACCTTGTAACATAAGCGCATCGTGCTATTCGTTCACAAGGACTCCCCCTGTGAACCGTCAGCCTCAGAAAATGGTCAAACTACTGAACCGGAGCTGCTGTCTCTTCGGTAGCATCCTCCTTGGTGTCCCGGAAATAGACCTCTCCGGCGAGAAACTCCTCTGTCGCAACGATCACAGGTTTAGGAAGTCGCTCGTAATATTTTGAGATCTCGATCTGTTCACGGTTCTCAAAGGTCTCCTCCAACGAGTCGTTGACACTGGAGAAATCAGCCAATTTTCGGGTCAGTTCCTGCTTGATCTCACTCGAAATCTGATTCGCACGACGAGCAATTACCACCACTGACTCATAGATATTCCCCGTCGGGGCATTCAGATCGACCAGTTTACGGGTAATTGTGTTGGTAGGAATGTTTTTCTTTAGTTCCATGATAATGCGTTATTTTCTAAATTAAGCACATAGCGTGCACTCTATGGTTGAGGGTCTTACAGACCCGCGCTGTCAAAATCAAAATAGGGCTGCCCCCCGTTCCTCCTGTCGGAGTTTGCCTCTCGCCACACCCCACGCAAAGGAGTGTCGGGAGAGTCGAAGGTCGCTTTTGCTGCTATCGTGTAGCCTCCGAGTTCTCTTTGCGCAACTTACGCTCGGTCTTGAGGGTCTGCTTGTCGCTCTTCTCGGCCTGCTTGATCGTGGCCTTCTGCTTCTTGCTGGCTTCCCGTGCTGCGGCTTTCTCCTGTTTGCTCTTTTTGGTCACCGTCTCGTTCTCATCCTTCGTCTGATCGACGCCAAAGGTGGATGAGGAGGTGGACGTCAAGGCGGCATCGTTCTTGGCCTCCTTCTCGTCCAAGGTCTCCGGAGCAACATAGTTGGGATCCTCCTTGTATCGCTCCAAATACGCCTTGGCCTCGTCCTGCATCTTATCGGCATCCTTGCGGAACTTGCTCTCCGGATACTCGGCAATAAAGCTGTAATAGGCATTCTGGGTATCCAGATAACGCTGTCTCTGCAACTTTGCCACACTGTTGCGGGCAAACAGACATTGCGAGCGCACAATCAGATAGGCCAACTCCTCGTGATGATCGCTCTCGGGGTAGGTCAGAATCGCATTGCGCAACGCTGTCACCGCCGAGTTATAGTATCCCACATCGTAGTAGAGGCGGGCGTTCAGGTAGGCCTTGTCGTAGAGCTTCTGTCGCAACTCCACCATATCTCCGACCAAGGCTTCGCGCTGGGCACTATTGGGGTAACGATCCAAATACTCATTGATCGCCTGCATGGCTCGGTAGGTGAAACTTTGATCGTTATCCGGATCGGGCGAAAGATTGTAGAAACCGCGTGCCAAGTAGTACTCGGCCTGCTCCAAAAAGGGACTCCGCAGATACTCCCGTCGGAAACCATCAAACTGTTCGCAACTGGAGGCATAGTCTTTCATCTGATAGTAGCTCATACCCATATAGAACAGCACCGTATCGCCCTGTTCGGCATGGCTATAAACGTGCTCGACATCCTTTAGTAACGTCAGGGACTTGTTGTACTTTCCATCTGCATAGTACTCCAAGGCTTTGTCGTACTTTTCCCGGCTACTACCGCTTTTACAGATCTTATTATACTCGCTGCATGAGCTGGCAAGTAGGGTCAAGGCGACCAAGCAGATTGTTACAGAAGAATTGAATCTCATTGTCTCTAACGGTTCGGATTTTAAGCACACCGTGCTTTTATTAGCGATACATTCATCCGTATATCGGCATATACTGTGACGAAATGTATCAATCGTTCTTTCAAGCTACTTAGCACCCATCCAAGCAGGACTCACGCATAGAGCCACTCTACCGGATCGGGCAAAGTTATGTATTTTTAACGACAAGGGAAAAAATATATTGTTTTTTCAGAGACAAAGTAGGGAGAAAAAGTTTCGTCTCCCCTACGGCATTGCTCCGTAGCACCTCCTCGACACGCCACGACGCAGCACAGCGTGCTACTTGTCGGCAATCAACCGATCTACATATTAGGGATATACCGTGGAGGAAGGGTTCAATCACGCTTTGGGATTCCTTACAACTCCGACAACGGGTGATGGCGTTCGATACTCTCTCTGAGGTGTTCTCTGTCGAGATGGGTATAGATTTCGGTGGTCAG
>JAQUZZ010000046.1 GCA_028691095.1 Alistipes sp.
GCCTTCGCCGTAAGCCGCAACGATCTCGGCCGAACCGTTGGTGTACCCATCCAAGATATAACCATGACGTTGGGTGAGCTGAGAGAGGGGTGTGAGGTCGAACTGCCGCAACTCCATGCGTAGGGTGTCGTTGAGCGAACGAGAGGCAACTCCGTCGATCTGAAGCATCTGATGACCATTGCGGATGCGAAAACGATCGACGTCAAGGTGAGCGGAGTCGATGAGGATTTCACCCACCCCGATATCCCAAGTCTCCCCATCGGTAGAGAACGAGGAGGGATTGAAGTGTACCTTCACTTGAGGGATGCCGCTTTGGGGATCTTCCGAGAGGCGTGCGGTGGCACTCAGAAGTGCCGAAGTGCCGTTTTCGACATTATGGAATCGCGTACCCAGATTGATGCGGTTCTCTTTGGCGCCTCCTTGTACGGAGAAATCGGGCAGATAGAGCCCTTTAATCATTAGATCATTGGCGGTGATAAAGAGCGAGATGGAGTCGCCTTGGTTGCGGGCCGCGGCTTTGAATCCGGAGACCGAGAAGGAGCCTCGTTCGATCAGCTCGGAGTTGACGGTGAGGGCAAACAGGTCACTCTCCGGATTGAAGAGGAAGGCCAGCGTGGTTCCTTGAGCCAGTTGCAAGCCGGGCAGAAAGATACCGGCTACGTTGTTGGCCTGTTTGACGTTGACATTGAGCAGGTAATAGCTGTCGATATTGGCGGCACCACCGGGCAGTGAGGGTCGCTCTGTTGATGTGGTGTCGGAGCGCACCAGGGGAGCCATGGAGGGCAGGTAGGAACGCAGGGTGTTGCGAATATAGGCGAACATCTTGTTGTAGCTCAGACGCCCACGCAACTCGGCATCGGCAAAGGAGGAGTAGAGTCCCAACAATTTGCGATTGCTGTGGTTGTCGGCCACCATTCGGATTTTTCCGCTACGCACGGTGTCGACCGGATTGATGTAGGTCATCTCCCCGATCTCGATCTCTCCGTTGAGCTCGTCGAGTTTGAGCCCCGACCCTTCGGCTCGCAGGGTTCCTTGGAGTAGCGATATGCTATCCCGACGATTCAGATTCAGACGATAGAGGTCGGCACGGTGGAGTGCCAAGTTGAAATTATAGGCGGGGATCGAGTCGTTGAAGTCGAGTCGTCCATCGAAGTCGAAGTTGAAACAGGTGTCGCGTGAGGCGATGGCTCCCGTGAATTCCCGATTGCGAAAGGCTCCGTTGAGCGCCATGGTGTGGTAGTCGTACCCGTTGAATTCGACTTGGGCAATATCGGCCTGAGCTTGCATTTGCACCGAGTCGCCCAATTTCCCCTGTACCTGAGAGGTGAGCGACGCCTTCCCTAAATCGGGAATATTCAGCAGTTTGCCAAGCGAGAATTGGTTTAATCGCAGGTTTCCCTCAAAGCTGGACGCGTGCTTCCCGTAGGGTATGGGGCGAATGTTGAAACGTCCGTCCAGTCGACCCAAGGGGCTGTGGAGTTGCGCATCGGCCGTGAAGTGGGAGAGGAGTCCGTTGAAATGGCCTTCCAAGCGAAGCGTTCCCAGACGTTGCAACAGTTGAGCAGACGAGAGGGGCAGCGTGCGATGGGTGAGGTCGTTCAGTACAAGGGCTATATCTTTCTCTTGACTCTCCAAGTGATAGAGGTCGAAGAGGAATCGCGTCTGACGAACCTCCGGCAATCCTACGATATGGAATCCCAAGTCGAGATGGGTCTGTTGAAACCGAGCCTCTCGAATTCGACCCTTCATGTCGCATACGGGGCCTTCGACCTCGCCCGAGACGTGATGAAGCACCGTTTTCCAGGTGCGCAAGCCGGGGGCGAAATAGGCAATCGTTGCGAAGCTGACGGTCGATTCGTCGAAGTCGGCTTTCAGGTTGACTTTTTCGAGAAAGTCATTGTATCCGCGCCATGTGTCGTATTGAAAATAGAGATAGGCCATCCGCACATCCGATTCGGGGGTTTGCAAATGGAAACTATCAAAGTACATTCCCCGTCCCGAAATGTTGAAATGGGGGGTCGAGAGATTCAAAATATGCAGGCCGCTGCGCTCTTTGAGCCGCAGTGTGTCGATCGCAAGATCCACGCTGTCGTTCACCACGGCGATCTGCCGTGTATGGAGCGTGAAATCCGTCACCTTTAGGTCGGAGAAGTTGACTCCGTAGTCGCGCGGTCGGATCTCGAATTTGCGATGACGGAAGTTCATCTGTTCGATCCTAAGCGAGGAGGCTTGGAGCGCGAAGGGCTTCTTTTCGGTTTTGGGGGTTTGACGTTTGAAGTGTTGCAGAAGCTGTTTGAGGTTGCTCATGCGGGTTGAATCTTGCATGAGGTTGAAGGTGACCCCCTGCAACTTGACGTCACCCAAGTAGACCTTTCCGGTGAAAAGATTGAGTGCCCGCAGCGGAACCTCGATCCGTTGGGCATAGAAGAGGGTGTCTTGGTGATAATCCTCGACATAGAGTCCCTCGATCACAAAACGATTGAAGAGTCGGAAATGAAGCCGATCGGCACGAAATGAAGTCTCGGCTTTTTGACTCAGAAACTCCGTTCCTTGTTGCAGCAGAAGATTTTGGATGGCAGGAATATGGAGTAGCAGCGTGAGCACAACGGGCAAGACGATCACCGCAAGGATCACAGTAGAGATCAAAGATCGTATTATTTTTATAACTTTGCCCATCGAAGAGGTTGCCAGTGGATTGATTGGAGAGATACCGCATCGCGCACAGCCTCTGAAATGCTCTTTTGCGACGAAATCGAACTACAATTTTACTAAATTTCTTAGAAATAACATAACAAAAATGGATATTACAATCTTGGGCATCGAATCTTCGTGTGACGACACCTCTGCGGCGGTTTTGCGAGGACGGACGCTGTTGTCGAATGTCATTGCCAGTCAGGAGGTACACCGCAAATACGGAGGGGTGATTCCCGAACTGGCGTCACGAGCCCATCAACAGAATATTATTCCCGTGGTCGACACCGCCATCAAAGAGGCGGGAATCTCCCGCTCAGAGATCGACGGCATTGCCTTTACGCGTGGCCCCGGACTCTTGGGGTCACTCATGGTGGGAGTCTCCTTTGCCAAAGGGCTCTCGCAGGCGTTGAATGTGCCGATGATGGAGGTCAACCACCTGCAAGGTCACATCTCCTCGCACTTTATCGACCTTCCCGATCGGACGTTGCCCCATCCGCAGTTTCCGTTTCTCTGTCTGTTGGTTTCGGGGGGACACACCCAGATTGTGCTGGTGAAGGATTATGCCCAGATGGAGATCTTGGGAACGACCATTGACGATGCAGCGGGCGAGGCCTTTGACAAATGCGCCAAGGTGATGGGGTTGCCCTATCCCGGAGGCCCGGTGATCGACCGACTGGCCAAAGAGGGAAATCCGAAGCGTTTCAAATTTGCCAAACCCTCGGTGGATGGACTCGATTACAGCTTTAGCGGACTGAAGACCTCCTTCCTCTATTTCCTGCGCGATCAGATGGCCGAGAATCCTCAATTTATCGAGGAGAATCAGGCCGATCTGTGTGCCTCGTTGCAGAGCACGATCATCGATACGTTGATGATTAAGTTGGTGAAAGCGGCCAAGAGTTATGACATCACCGACATCGCGATTGCCGGAGGTGTGTCGGCCAATTCGGGATTGCGGAACGCCATTACCGAAGAGGGACACCGTCGCGGCTGGAACACCTTCTTGCCGGAGTTCAAGTTTACGACCGACAACGCGGCCATGATCGCCATCACCGGATATTTCAAGTACCAGCGCGGAGAGTTTGCCCCGATGGATATTGTCCCCGTTGCACGGGTGAACCAACTGTAAGAGTTCCGGAAAGACCCTATTGCAATGCCGCCCCGCAAATCTTGCGGGGCGGCATTGGAATTACAGCTGCTCGAAGAGCGACTCTAAACCGATGCTGTGTGATCCCTTGACCAACAGGAATCGCTCCGTGAGGGGATGAAGGGTGAGGTAATGCGCGAGAGATTGGACGTCGGGGAAGGTGTGAAAAGCACCCTGAGCCGCCTCGGTGAAGTGAGGGCCTACGAGATACGCCTCGGTGAGGTGATTCTCGCGGAGCATCTTGACAATGGCTTGGTGTTCGTCCGCCGCGTAATCCCCCAATTCACGCATATCTCCAAGGATGACCGCTTTCGATAATTCGCTCGGCTCGTGGATGAAATTCTCCAGTGCTGCGTGCATACTCGAAGGATTGGCATTATACGCATCCCGAATCAAGAGATTGTGAGGGGTGCGTTGCCGTTGCGACCGGTTGTTGTCGGGGGTGAAATGCTCGATGGCGGTGCAGATTTGGGGATCGGGAATCTCAAAATAACGTCCGATGGCAAGGGCGGCGGCCATGTTGTGGAGATTGTATTCTCCGACCAGTGCGGAGTGAATCTTCAGCGCCCCCCATTGCACCTCCACGCCTTGCGGAGTGGTGTGTCCCTCCAGCTCGGAGGCCGCGTAGTGGATGACTTGCAGCGAAGGACGTGCGGCGATCATCTGTTGGAGCGCTTCGCTCTCTTGGAGACAGAAGGCCGTGCCTTGGTGTGCACAGAGGTAGTCGAGAAGCTCACCTTTGCCTCGCATGACCCCTTCGGGGCCTCCGAATCCCTCTAAGTGAGCCCGTCCGATGTTGGTGATAAGTCCGAAATTGGGCTGGGCGATGGCACACAGTTGCGCAATCTCCCCGCAGTGGCTGGCACCCATCTCCACCACGCCAAATTCGATGGAGCGATCCATCGCCAAGAGCGTGAGCGGAACACCGATGTGATTGTTGAGGTTGCCTTGGGTGGTGGCGGTGCGGAAACGTTGCGACAGGGTACGACCCACCAGCTCCTTGGTGGTGGTTTTACCGTTGCTCCCCGTGATTGCCAGAATAGGAATACCCAACTGCTGCCGATGCCATGCGGCCAGGTGTTGAAGGGCTTGGAGGGTGTCGTCGACGAGGATCAACACCTCGCGTTGTGCGTCGGAGGCTTGATTGAAAATCTCCGGCGAGTCGATGACGGCTCCCGCGGCTCCGGCTTCCAGTGCCGACAGCGCATAACGATTTCCATCGAAGGAGGTGCCGTGTAGGGCAAAGAAGAGGGTGTCGCGGACGTCGCGACGACTATCGGTTGTGATGCGTGGGGTACGTTCAAAGAACGAATAAAGTTTTTCCATAAAGAGCGCTCTCAAAATCCGTGAAATACCGCTAAAAAACGCCTCTCCCAACGGTGTGGGGAAGAATGGGGGTTATCGCACGTTAAATATACTCATCGCCCTCTTGGAACTTGGCGTCGTCGATGAAGCGTTTGACATTCTGTTCGTTGTTCTTCGGGCAGATCATCAGTACGTTGCCGTGATCCACTACGATATAGTCGGTGAGTCCCTCGATGACGATCAACTTGTCGGGAGCCCCCTTGACAATGCAACCTTGGGTGTCGTAGAGCATACATTGAGCCGCTACGGCATTCCCCTTCGGATCTTTCTCGGCATACTCGTAGAGTGAGCCCCAAGTGCCGATATCCGACCAGCCGAAATCGCTGCATCGCACATAGACGTTGGTTGCTTTCTCCATGATGCCGAAGTCGATCGAGATGTTGCGACACTCCGGATAGATGCGTTGAATTTGGTCTTGCTCACCCGACGTGTTGAAGTAGGGTGCAATGGCCGAGAAGGTTTGGTGAAGATCGGGCAGAAGTTGGGCGAAACACTCCAAAATCGAGGCCGTTTTCCAGATGAAGATGCCAGCGTTCCAGAAGAACTCTCCGCTCTCCACAAAGGTGCGCGCCAACTCCAGATTGGGTTTTTCGGTGAAGGTTTTGACGGGGTAGATGCCCTCGCCTTCGGCGTTGTTCTGGTTGTCGATTTGGATGTAGCCGTATCCGGTAGCCGGACGGTTGGGACGGATGCCGATGGTCATCAGGTTGTGGTGTTGCTCCACAAAGTCAGCCGACTGGTCGATCACGTGACAAAACTCCGTCTCGTTGAGGATCAGGTGATCCGCGGGGGTGATAATCATCGTTGCCTCCGGGTTGACGGCCTTCAGCCGCCACGCGGCATAGGCGATGCAGGGTGCGGTGTTGCGTCCGACCGGTTCGCAGAGTACCTGGCGCTCGTCGAGTTCGGGCAGATGCGCCAACACTTGCGCTTTGTATTGACTGTTGGTGACCACCAAGAAATTGGCGGGGGGAATAATATGCGCAAATCGTTCGTAGGTGTGGCGGATAAAGCTCTTGCCCGTACCGAGAATGTCCAAAAATTGTTTAGGGGTCGAGCGACGACTGATCGGCCAAAAGCGGCTGCCGATTCCTCCGGCCATGATGATGCAGTAACGATTCGGATTAATCATAGATTTTTGTGCTATGCACGGGAAGGGTCTCGACAGATCGGAACACTTCGGTTGTGCGGTTTCTGTATCAAAAGAGGGGTTTATGTTCGATTTCCGGAGCCTGAGTCCTTGGGAAGATTCCGTCTCAGACCCAATGCTCCGCTTCGGGATCATCTGCCCGAGAGACTCGAAGCGAAACCCGTATACAATGTTACGATTTTTTCGGAGGATCTCCAAAAAATAGCGCGAAAATTCATTTTCGGCTTTTGCGGTGCAGCGGGTTTTCCGGAAAATCGTTACCTTCGCATATTTCCTTGATCGAAAACTTTAACGCGTAGAGCAATGATCCGACCGATGATTTTACGCCGTATGCTGCGGCAGGCCTGCCTCTGGCTGGGCATAGGAGTGTTGGGGTGTGCTTCGGGATGTAGCGGCACGCAGGCCCCGAAGCAGGAGCTGAAACTCTGTATGCAATCTTATACGTTTCACAAGTTCACCTTGGAAGAGGCGTTGGACAAAACCGCACAATTAGGGCTGACGGCCATCGAGGTCTTCCCAGGTCATCGACTGAGTGAACGTTTCGGCGACCAGACCTTTGGCCCTTCGATGGATTCGGCAACCCGCGTGGCAGTGCTTCAGATGGCCGCCGAACGGGGGATCCGGATTGTAGCCACCGGGGTGTGTGTACCCGACAGTGCACCACAATGGCCGGCCTACTTCGATTTTGCCCGCGATATGGGTATCGAGGTGCTGACGTGCGAACCCGCTTTGGGGGATTGGGATGCGGTGGAGCAGTTGAGTCGGCAGACCGGCATCAAGGTGGCGGTGCACAATCATCCGCAACCCTCACACTACTGGCATCCGGATAGCCTGATGGCTCAGATTGCCGGACGAGACTCGGCACGCATCGGGTCGTGTGCCGATATAGGACACTGGAAACGCGAGGGGGTAGATCCGCTCACCGCACTGCAAACTTTGGACGGCAGGGTGCGCATGGCTCACTTCAAAGACATCGCTTCGGCCGAGAACGGCGCGCACGACTTGATTTGGGGAACGGGGGTATTGGATCTTCCGGCCATCGTCAACGAACTGCGCCGCCAGCACTTCGACGGCTACCTCTCCATCGAGTATGAATACAACTGGGAGAATTCGGTTCCCGACATTCAACAGAGCATTGCCTATTTCCAAACCTTATAGCCGTGCATACCCGGTGCGGTGTGCTTAAAAAAACAAAGAATGAAAATAAAAATGTTTACGATTCCCAATATGCTGACCCTCTGCAATCTCTTGTCGGGGTGTGCAGCGGTGGTCAGTGCGTTGTGGCTGCACAATTTGGGATGGGCCTTTGCGTGGGTGGTATTGGCTGCGGTGTTCGACTTTTTCGACGGGTTCGTTGCACGGTTGTTGCATAGCTCGTCGGTGATCGGCAAAGAGCTCGACTCCTTGGCCGATATGGTGAGTTTCGGCGTGGCGCCCTCAGCCGTGTTGTTCAACCTCTATGTGTTGGCGGGTGGCTCCCCGATGTGGGGCTTTGGCGTCTTTGTGGTGGCAGCCTTCTCGGCACTGCGCTTGGCGAAGTTCAACATCGACGAGAACCAGACGAAACAATTTATCGGATTGCCCACACCCGCTTGCGCGCTCTTTTTCGTCTCCTCGGGTTACTGGGTGGAGTTGCAGGATGTGATGTTGCCACCGGCTCTGTTTCTGTGCGTGGCCGTGGTTTTCGCGTTGTTGCTCATTGCCCCCCTGCCGATGTTTGCCCTGAAGTTTTCGCACTACCGTTTTCAGGGGAATGAGGTGCGTTATCTCTTTTTGTTGCTGTCGCTCGGATTGCTCATCGTATGGCATCTTGCAGCCTTGCCGTGGATTATTGTGCTCTATATCTTGATCTCAGGGGCGCTCTATCTACGGGAGGTAAGGGGAAGAAAATAACGCACTCCCAACTGCCCCATACCCTTCGGGAAGGAGCGGGTCAGTGGAATTTCACGCATTGCAATCCCGAACCTCCCATGAA
>JAQUZZ010000047.1 GCA_028691095.1 Alistipes sp.
TGACTTCCGAAGATTAGCAAAGGATTATGAACGAAAGGTGGTGTGTTCGGAAAATATGATATACTTGGCTTTTATTTCACTGATGCTAAAATGGTTATAAATGATATTTTTAAACAGACTCTCAAAATATGAATTTGATCAGTGGGAAACAAGAGCCTGTCTATGACCTCATCCAGAGCATGAGTAAAGCCGAAAAGCGGAATTTCAAGCTCTATGCCACCCGTTTATCCGGCAACCAGGAGGCAAAATTTGTGACGCTCTTCGACTGCATGGATGCGATGGAGGAGTATGACGAGGCCAAAATTCTGCAACGTTGTCCGATCAAAAAAGAGCAGCTACCCAACATGAAGGCTCACCTCTACAAGCAGATTCTGGTGAGTATTCGCTTGTTGGATGTGCAGCGTACCGTTCCGATGCAACTGCGTGAACAGATTGATTTTGCGCGCATTCTTTACGATAAGGGGCTCTTCAAACAGAGCCTTAAGATTCTGGAGAAGGCCAAGGAGCAGGCCCTCTTCTATGAACAATATACCCAAGCCATCGAGATCATCGAATTTCAGAAGCGACAGGGAACCCTCAATATTTCGCGAAGCATTGGGGGTCGGAGTGAGACGGGAAGTCGCCAGGTGGAGGAGTTGTGCGATAAGATCCGGAATCTGAACCAACTCTCCAACGTCGGATCGCAGCTCTACGGTTTGTATCTTCAGTTGGGCTATGCCCGCACCCAGAAAGATCTGGATATGATCGTGCAGGTCTTCGGCCCCACCTTGGCCAAATACAACGAAGCCTCCCTCTCCTTTGTGGAGCAAGTGCAACTCTATCAGGCACAGGTGTGGTATAACTATATCCGGCACGATATGCTCACCTGCTATAAGTATGTCTGTCACTGGATCGTACTCTTTGATCGTGTGCCGCATATGCAAGAGGTGATGTACGACTCCTATTTGCGGGGTTACTCCCGTTTGTTGGATGGGCTGTTCTTGCTACGGAGCTATCGCCGTTTTATTCAGAAACTGCATCTTTTTGAGGAGAAGTGCGAGTCGATCGGGAAGATCAACGACAATGCCCGCATGATCTCCTTGCAGATTCTCTATGTGAACCGCATCAATCGTCACTTCTGGGAGGGAACCTTTGCCGAGGGCATCCGGATGGTTCCTCAGGTGGAGGAGTATACCCAGCGTTATGCCGAGCACCTCGACATCCACCATCGCATGGTGCTCTATTACAAAATTGCGTGCCTCTATTTCGGCAATGCCAACTACCGCAAGTGCATGGAGTATCTCAATCGGATCATCTGTGCCCGCGATCCCCGAATGCGTCGTGACCTGCAATGCTATGCCCGAATTCTGAATCTGATCGCCTCCTATGAGGCAGGGATGGATTACAACCTGGATTATCAGGTGCGGGCGGTCTATCTCTTCTTAGTCAAAATGAACGATATGCAGCAGGTGCAACAGGAGATTATGTCCTTTCTCAAGCGGCTCCACACCACGCTCTATGCCACCCGCATGAAGGAGGAGTTGCACCAACTCTATGAGCGAATCAAACCCTTGGAGCATCATCCCTACGAACGCCGTACGTTCTACTACCTCGACCTGCTCTCTTGGTTGGAGAGTAAAATAAAAGGGATTCCTGTTGCCGAGGTGATTCGTCAACGTTTTGTGGCCGAAAACGGAAAGGTGCTTCCGTAAATCGCTATTTTTTTGAGGTTGACCCCCTTTTTTCGGAGGGGATGAAAAAAAAAGTACGCTTCTGTTAAAATTTTATCTTGCTAATAATTTAGGAGCATTTTTTTTTCTGGAGTTCCTAATTGAAATCAAGATCTGAAAAACGGCCCGTATTTAGTAATCATTTTTTTAAAATAGCGTGATGAATCGAACTCACGCTCAACGAAAAAAGTGCAAGCAGTTCTTGTTGTTTCAATATTATTCCGTTACTTTTACGACCGGAAAAATAAAAGGTTGTCTGAGAAACCGATTTTTTCACCGATTTGCCTAATCTCTCATAATTCATATAGATGATGGAAAAACACGTTCAAAAGTATGTCGATGATTTCATGGCGAACATTATCGCCCGAAATCCAGGTGAAAAAGAGTTTCACCAAGCCGTACACGAGGTCGTAGAGTCGTTGGCACCCTACATTCTCGAAAATCCGATTCTTCAGAAGATGAAGGTGCTGGAGCGAATCGCTGAACCCGAGCGCGTCATTATGTTTCGCGTTCCTTGGCTCAACGATAAAGGGGAAGTGGAGATCAACAAAGGCTACCGCGTGCAGATGAACAGCGCAATCGGCCCCTACAAGGGAGGTCTGCGTTTCCACTCTTCGGTTAATCTGGGCATCTTGAAGTTCTTGGCTTTCGAGCAGACCTTCAAAAACAGTCTGACCACGTTGCCTATGGGTGGCGGTAAAGGAGGTTCAGACTTCAACCCGAAAGGCAAATCGGACAATGAGGTGATGAAATTCTGTCAGTCATTCATGACGGAGTTGCAACGCCATATTGGTCAGGACACCGATGTTCCTGCCGGTGATATTGGCGTAGGCGGTCGTGAGATCGGATTCCTCTACGGACAGTACAAACGTTTGCGCAATGAGTTTACCGGTACGTTGACCGGAAAGGGTCGCGACTGGGGTGGAAGCCCGCTGCGTCCTGAGGCTACCGGTTACGGAACCTGCTACTTTGCCCAAGAGATGTTGGCTACCCGCAACGATAGCTACAAGGGTAAGGTGGTCGCTATCTCTGGTTCGGGTAATGTGGCTCAGTATGCTTGCGAGAAGGCTACCCAGCTTGGTGCTAAGGTGGTGACGCTCTCCGACTCGGCAGGTTACATCTATGATCCTACCGGAATTGATGCCGATAAGTTGGCGTATGTAATGGAGCTCAAAAACGTATACCGTGGTCGTATCAAAGAGTACGCAGAGAAGTATCCTGAGGCTACCTACTATGCAGGGGAGCGTCCTTGGGGTGTGAAATGCGATATTGCCATGCCTTGTGCCACACAGAATGAGTTGAACGGCGAGCAAGCTCAGACTTTGGTTGCCAACGGATGTATCTGTGTAGCCGAGGGTGCCAATATGCCTTCGACTCCCGAAGCGATCACTACGTTCCAACAGCACAAATTGCTCTACTCGCCGGGTAAGGCTTCCAATGCCGGAGGTGTTGCTACCTCGGGTTTGGAGATGTGCCAGAACTCGATGCGTCTGACTTGGGCTCCGGAGGAGGTCGATCAGAAGTTGCATTCGATCATGAAGAACATTCATGCAGCGTGCGTCAAATACGGTACCGAACCCGATGGGTATGTCAACTATGTGAAAGGGGCTAACATTGCCGGTTTCATGAAGGTTGCCAATGCCATGTTAGCACAGGGCTTGGTGTAAGTTGCTGAAGTAACAGATTACGGATCGCACCCGTAATCATGCTCTGAAGATCGGATTCTGTCATGGAGTCCGATCTTCGTTTTTGGAAGAAGGGTGGTTGCTTTCGGAAAAATTTATACTTTTGTTTGAACGTCCGGAGACGGACTCTTCGGGTGTGTGTGGGGCGATAGGATGAGATTCGAGGGATTACGTAAGGGCTAATTTTGAGGATATGGTTGAGGATTCAAGAACGAAAAGAGCTGACGGTGCGATAAAACAGCGCGTCCAACGTTGGATTGTTTGTGGCTCTGTGCTGCTGATGGGCGGAAAATTTCTGGCCTTTGCGTGGACGAACTCGGTCGGCATCTTGACCGATGCCTTGGAGAGCATCGTGAATGTGGTGGCAGGGTTCATTAGTCTGTATAGTCTCTACAAAGCGGCTCAGCCCAAGGATGACGATCATCCGTTCGGTCACGGCAAGATCGAGCTGATCTCCGCCTCGATCGAAGGATTGCTCATTGCCGGAGCCGGAGGCGTGATTATCTATGAAGGCATTCGACGCCTCTTTACCCCCTCGGTGGTGGAGCGTCTGGATATCGGTATTGCGCTGGTGGCTGCGGCCGGAGCCATCAACTATCTGTTGGGGTGGTACAGCATTCGCCAAGGAAAGCGTTATGATTCGATCGCCTTGGTGGCCGGAGGAAAGCATCTTCAGTCCGACACCTACTCCTCCATCGGTTTGGTGGTGGGATTGATTCTGCTCTATGTGACACGGATCGGATGGATCGACAGTGCCCTGGCCTTGATCTTCGGGGTTATCATCGTTTGGACGGGCATCAAGATTTTGCGCGAGACCATCGCCAATCTCACCGATGAGGCCGATCGGAGCTATTTGGATCGTATGTTGGCCACCGTGTCGCGCAATACGCGTGCGGAGTGGATCGACGTGCATAACCTCAAGATGATTAAATACGGGAGCGACGTCTACGTGGATTGCGATCTGACCCTACCGTGGTATTACACCATCAAGCAGGGTCACGATGCCTGCGATGAGCTGAAGCGGGTGATTCTTGCGGAGTTCTCGGAGCGGGCTCAGTTTTCGATCCATTCGGATCCTTGCAATGAGGAGCATTGTCCGCATTGTGCGGTGGAGGGGTGTGCCTATCGTCGCGAACCCTTTCATGCGCCACTGGTTTATACCCTCAAGGAGTTGACCGAGAGCGATGAACAGCGTAAGGAAGAGTTGTGACGGAGAAATACTAAGGCGTAAGCATGATACGAGCCCTGACACCGTGATGTGTCAGGGCTCGTATTGTAAGGTTCGGAGGTCATCCAATGCCCCCTAAGAGTCGGGTGCGGGGTTTAGAATCCAAGACCGATCCGGAATCCGAAGTTGTTGAGCTGGTCGGTTTTGAAGGTCATCACCGTGCCTTGGTTGGTGGCGTAGCTATAATAGAGCGCCATGTGCAATCCCAAGATCGTTTGCAACGGGTGAATGGTCATGCCCACCTCCGGAGAGAGATAGAATCCCCACGTTTTCTGATAGGCTTCGAGGATATAGAAATCGGAGGAGATGCGCGCGTAGTTGGTACCCAACTTCAGAGCCACATAGGCAGAGTAGGTGTTCCCGTCCACAAACCGATAACGGCCGGTCACCCCAAAGGGAACTTGATAGACCGAATGTTGTTGGTCGGTTGTGACCGCCGAACTCTGATTGATTGCAAAGGTCTGACGTGGAATATACTGATTGTTGGTATGATAGGCGAAGAAGGCTCCGATACCCATGTTGTTGGGGAAGTAGTAGCCTCCCTCGAAGTTCATGCCCCAACCGCTGGCCTTGTCGGCGAAGCTGGCACCCAAGGGGACGTTGAATTGCCAGTCGATGTTGGCATAGGCGTTGGTGGAGTACTCCTGAGCCTGAGCCTTGGGGAAACCGAGTAGGGCTGCTGCAATCAGTATCGCAGCACCGAATCGTGTGTTTTTTATGCGTTTCATAGGACTCTGTGTGTTTTTACAATGAACGAAGATTGCAATGCGATCCGACTAATGATTCAGGTAGGGGGATTGTGTGAAAGATTGATCGATGGCTCGTACGGTCAACGTGGTGTTGAAGGTGTCGGAGTTGGAGAGCAGCCCGCTGAGGAAGCTGTTCCATACCACGGTGAGCTTCTTGGTTCCTGAGGTGCTGCTGTTCAGGTTGACCATCTCGGTGAGCAACGACCCGATGCTGTAACTGTATACGACGGCGTAGGGGTAGTACCAACCGCCCCATGGGCCCCAGTAGCTCGGATCCCAGTAGCCCGGATAGCCATTCCACCAGTAGGGACTGTAATAATTGGTGAAGTAGGCGACGCTTTGGACGTAGCTGATTTGCAGCCCCAAGTCGGCTGACGCCTTGTCGGTGGTGCGGGTGTATCCGCAAGTGGTCATCTGGGTTTGATAGGCATCCAGAATTTCGGAGGCTTGGGTTCCCGTCCAATAGGTCGGATCTTTGGAGTCTCCGATGACCATCACGCTGTCAGGCATATAGTACGTGCTGAAGCCTTGGAAATTCGCGCTGGTGTCATGCGTGGTGAACACCAAGAAATCGGTACTCAGTTCTCCCAGATCGGGATCCTCCCGACAGGCCGAGAGCGAGAGCAGTGCGAGTGCGCAAAAGAGTAATTGTTTCATACGATTGGAGTATTAAGTGATAGAAAAGAAGGATTGAGCCCTTCCGGAGCTTCGGAGGTCGGTGTTGAGAGCGCTTCGGAGGTCGGTGAAAGGAGGGTATCAAAAGTCGTTCCATTGTTTACGGAGCGGTAAGATGCGGTTTTGAGTCGAAGCATGGGTTCTGTTTTACTTTTTTCGTTATCTTTACCCTGCGAAGTGCTCTTCGATGAACCTGAGGCGTTTCCATAACGAATCGACTCCCGTTCCTATTACGAAACCTACGAAGTACTTGAATAGATGAAAACATGGACAAAGAGTACCTTATTGCTCCTCGGAGTCATGGGGTGGAGTGCCGGTGTGCTGGCACAGCGTTTTACCGAATGGCAAGATCCACAGGTCAATGCGGTTCGGCGTGCTCCGATGCACACCTCTTATTTTGCGTATGAGAATCAGGAAGTTGCGGCCTCCGGGGATCCTGGCCGGTCGGATCGTTTTATGTCGCTCGACGGATTGTGGCGTTTCTGTTGGGTGAAGAACTCCACGCAGCGTCCGCCGAACTTCTATCGGATGGATTACGATGTGTCGCAGTGGGATCAGATGGAGGTGCCCGGAATGTGGGAGCTCAACGGCTATGGCGATCCGGTCTACATCAATACAGGTTATGCGTGGAGTCACATCGAGCAACCCAACCCCCCTGTCGTGCCGACGCAGGAGAATCATGTCGGTTCCTATGTTCGCACGATCAGCTTGCCGGCCGACTGGAGAGAACGCGGGGAGACGGTGATGTTGCACTTTGGATCGGTCACCTCCAACCTCTACTTGTGGGTGAACGGACGCTTTGTGGGATACAGCGAGGATAGCAAATTGGGGGCGGAGTTTGACGTGACCTATTTCCTGCGTCCGGGAGAGAATCGCATCGCCTTTCAGGTGTTCCGTTGGTGCGACGGATCCTATCTGGAAGACCAAGATTTTTGGCGACTCTCCGGTGTAGCACGCAGTGTCTACCTCTATCGTCGACCGATGGTGCACTTGCAGGATCTGGTGTTGACGCCCGATCTCGATTCGACCTATCACCATGCCACACTCTCGATACAAGGAGCCATGAAGGGTTCTGGCAAGGTCTATTTTGCGTTGCAGGATACGGCAGGTCGGGTGGTGGCCGAGGCGGAGGGAATCCCGAATAAGAAGACGGGAGCCCTTGCGCTCTCGATGGCGGTGGAGGCTCCGGCGCTATGGAGTGCCGAGGAGCCGAATCTCTATCGGTTGATGGCGACGGTGAAGGATTGGCGTGGCGCGATCACGGAGGTGATTCCGCAAGCGGTGGGATTCCGCAAGGTGGAGATTCGCGGGTCGCAGTTGTGGGTCAACGGAAAACCGATCCTCATCAAAGGAGCCAATCGGCACGAGATGGATCCCGATTACGGCTATGCCGTTTCGCAGGAGCGGATGATTGAAGATCTGACCTTGCTCAAACAGTTCAACTTCAATGCTGTGCGCACGTCGCACTATCCCAATGATCCGCTGTGGTATGACTTGTGTGATCGCTATGGCATCTACTTGATTGACGAGGCGAACCTGGAGTCGCACGGTATGGGGTATGGTGAGCACTCCTTGGGGCATGACGCTCGGTTTACGGCAGCTCATTTGGAGCGAAACAGCCGGATGGTGCAGCGCGACCGCAATCACCCTTCGGTGATTATCTGGTCAATGGGCAACGAGGCGGGCCCGGGTGAGAATTTTCGGGCGGTCTATCGTTGGATTAAACAGACTGATCCGAGTCGTCCGGTGCACTATGAACGGGCGTTGTACGACCCCCAGCAGAGTGACTATTCGGATATTTGGTGCCCGATGTATCCCTCGATTGATGAGGTGGAGAAGTGGGGCAAGGGCGAGGGCGATGCGCGTCCGGTGATTTTCTGTGAGTATGCCCATGCGATGGGCAACTCGTTGGGCGGTTTTCGCGAGTATTGGAACTTGATTCGTCGTTACCCCAATTTGCAGGGCGGATTTATCTGGGATTTTGTGGATCAGGGATTGCGTGACGTGCGTGCCGGCCGGATGATCTATACCTATGGAGGCGATTACGGCCGGTATCAACCCTCGGATAATAACTTCAACTGCAACGGGTTGGTGAGTCCCGATCGAGTGCCGAATCCGCATATGTACGAAGCAGGTAAGGTGTTGCAGTCGATTCATACGTACGGTGCCAATTTGTCGAAGGGTCGGATCGGGGTCTACAACGAGTATTTCTTCCGCAACCTCTCCAACTTCCGTATGGAGTGGACGTTGATCTCTGATGGTCGACCGGTAGCAC